>JALESH010000047.1 GCA_022781985.1 Lachnospiraceae bacterium
TTTTTCCCAAATGGGTGATACTTGAAAAGTATATAAAAAGTAAGTATAATATAAGACGGAAGGACGGATGGGATCAGGCTTTCAGATGTAAAGTGTATAAAAATATGGAGGAGACAAATGTTTTTGACGATAACCGGGAAATTGGGCAGTGGAAAATCTACAATATGTAAAATTTTTGCCGATAAATATGGATTTGAGATATATTCCACAGGCAAGATTCAGCGGAAAATTGCAAATGATATGGGAATAAGCACACTTCAGCTCAATGAATTGATGAGAGAGGATTCCAGGTATGATGATTTGATTGATAATGAGGTGGTGCGGATTTCAAAAGAAAGAAAAGGAGATAATATTATATTTGATTCGAGGATGGCGTTTCACTTTGTGGAAGACAGCTATGATATTTTTACAACGATAGATCCTCAGGAAGCAGCGAAAAGAGTAATGCTCTCACCTCGGGGGAATGAAGAGGTATATCAAAATGAAGAAACAGCCAAAAAAAAGCTGCTGGAAAGAGGCAAGGTAGAAAATCTCAGATTTAAAGATATTTACCATATAGATAATCAGGACTATGGGAATTACAGCTTAATTTTAGATACCTCCTGGAGCGGGCCGGAGGAACTGGCAGATCTGATTCATAAAATGGTATCTGATGGATGGAACAGGCAAGCGCTTCATATGCTCCTTTCTCCAAAATCTGTATACCCCACTGCGAAAATTACAAACGCAGATATGGAAAAAGCAGAGCAGTACCGTAAAAAAATGTTTGCAGATGATGAAATGATTACGTTGGTATATTTTGAAAATTATCATTATATTGTGAATGACTGTTATAAACTAATAGCAGCCTTGCTGGATAAAAAGCCATTTATTCAGGCTAAAATCGTAAAAGTAGGGGAATGTGGACTTTCGGACAGTTCCGATCAATTTATAAAACGGATAGGACAAGTTGGAAAAAGTACATTGCATGATTATGAGAATATCGGAGGTTTTAAATATATAAGTTATCCGGAGTATTATTAAAAGTCAGGAGGATAGGGGGCATTTGGGCTCAGGTGTTGATCCGTCATCAGGCGATGCTGCCTGCCGGTTGGATATTGTGTGTGACAATATCACAGTAAAACGGGTTTCTGTTGTATATAATCAGCTTATCAGTTTTTGGGAGGTTGATTATGGATAAGGTAATAAAGAAAAAAAGGAAAGCATTTGTGGACCAGAGGCACTGTGTCGCATGTGGCTGCTGTATGAAAGTTTGCCCTATGTCTGCAATTCGGATTGTGAGCGGAATTATGGCGGAGGTAGATAGGGATAAATGTGTGGGCTGCGGAAAATGCGCAGAGGAATGTCCGGCAGCAGTCATTACTGTTCAGGGGGGATTATAAAAATGAAAAAACACTGGTATGATTATCTCTGGGTCGTATCCCTTACCTATTTGATTTTGGGCCTTTTTAATATTATATTCGCATGGTTGGGGCTGCTTTGTTTTTTTATTCCGCTGATGATAGCTGTGGCAAAAGGAAATAAAGCCTACTGCAATCGATATTGTGGACGGGGACAGTTGTTTGGAATGCTCGGGGGAGGGCTGGGTTTATCACGGAAAAAGGATATTCCCAGATGGATGAAGAGCAGAGGGTTCAGATATGGATTTTTGATTTTCTTTTTGGTGATGTTCTTCCAGATGCTATGGAATACTTATTTAGTATTTGCCGGGGTGCGGGATCTGCAGCAGGCTGTAACCCTGCTATGGACCTTTAAGCTGCCATGGCGCTGGGCATATCATGGAATGGCTTCCGCGTCCTGGACAGCCCAATTTGCCTTTGGATTTTACAGTGTGATGCTGACTTCTACCATATTAGGATTTATTACAATGATTTTATTCAAGCCCCGTTCCTGGTGTGTGTATTGTCCCATGGGCACGATGACACAGTTGATTTGTAAATCCAGGAAGCATTTTTCCGGATGTCAGTGCAGGGATGCGGACGGCGGAAGCTGCCGGGGAAAGGCGGAGATTTAAGGAAATTGAATAAATATAGAATATGCCCGCCGGGATTCATTTCTATGGCGGGCATTCTCTATGTATGGGCTAATTCCTGAAGCCGTTTTGTGTCCAGTATTTCAATACTGCCTCGGGTCAGTTTTACGATGCCCTCTTTTTGGAAATAATGAAGCATTCGAGTCACAACCTCGCGGGCGCTCCCAAGATGGTTTCCGATTTTTTCATGAGTGATCCTTAATCGCCCGGTTTCTTCTATCATGCTTTCCTCCAATAAAAAAGCAGCCAGTCTTTTGTCAAAGCTCCTCCACATAATCTGCTCAATCAGCCACATTACTTCGGAGAAGCGGCTTGCCATGATCTGGTTGGTATAATTTGCCAATGGCGCCGATTCTTCCATAAGTTCTTTATAGTTTTCCGGCGGAATAATCCAGAGCTCTGAATCCTTTTCGGCCTCAATCGTGATATCAAATTGAATATTCTGCATCATGCAGGAAGCAGAGAGCAGGCAGATATCCAATTCAAAGAGGCGGTAAATAGAGATTTCCCTGCCATCTTCAGATAGGATATAGGCTCTTAAGTGACCGGAACGAATCAGCAAAAGCCCTGTACAGTCTGTGGAGCCGCTGTGTATGACAGCGCCTTTTTTTACGCTGCGGCGAATGGCTGATCCCCTTATTTTGTTTTGCTGTACAGGGGTTAATTTGTCCCATATAGGAAAATATTCAGAACAATCCATATTGCCATGCCTCCTTTGGCGGACACAGTATCATTATATTTTGATTTACGGCATCTGTCAATTATAGGAGGAACATGGATTCACGGATCAGCCGGAGGATCCGGAAGGAAATTTTTCCGGAAAACTGTCATGGACAATGAATGAAGAAGAAGGAATCTGCACAAAGTAAAAGCATCCAAAGCAAATTTTCCCCCGGAAGGAATGGAGGTAAACATGAAAGACAAAATTTTTGGGGTACTGCAGCGTGTGGGAAGATCCTTTATGCTTCCTATCGCCATTCTGCCGGTTGCCGGCCTGTTATTGGGTGTGGGAGGTTCCTTCACAAATGAAACTATGCTGAGAGCCTACGGCTTATGGGGGTTCATGGGGCCCGGAACAGTGTTTTATGCTGTTTTTGAGGTGATGAAGGAGGCAGGAGATATTGTATTTGCCAATCTCCCTATTTTGTTTGCCATGGGTGTGGCTATCGGGATGGCAAAAAAAGAAAAAGAGGTGGCAGCCCTGGCAGCGGTCATAGCTTTTTTGATTATGCATGCATCAATTTCCGCCATGATTACCATCAATGGGGGAGCACAAAATCTGCTCAGCGGCGCGACGGCATCGGTAGTGGGAATCACTTCTCTGCAGATGGGTGTATTCGGTGGTATTCTGGTGGGGCTTGGCGTGGCTGCCCTGAATAATCGCTTCTATAAGATTCAGCTGCCCCAGGTGCTTTCCTTCTTTGGCGGAAGCAGATTTGTACCGATCATCAGTGCGCTGACATACACTGCAGTAGGGATTTTAATGTATTATCTCTGGCCTCCTGTGCAGAGCGGAATCTATGCCGTAGGGGATGTGGTTTTAAACTCCGGTTACGCAGGAACCTGGGTATACGGGCTTATGGAAAGGCTTCTTATTCCCTTTGGCTTGCATCACGTATTTTACATTCCCTTCTGGCAGACTGCCGTTGGCGGAACCATGGAGGTGGGGGGAGTGTTGGTTGAAGGGGCACAGAACATTTTCTTTGCCCAGCTTGCTGATCCGGCAGTAGAAAGGTTTTCTGTATCCGCAACCCGTTTTATGTCCGGAAAATTTCCGCTGATGATTTTCGGCCTTCCGGGAGCAGCACTGGCTATGTATAAAACGGCTAAAGAGGATAAGAAAAAGATTGTTGGAGGGCTTCTGCTGTCGGCAGGTTTAACCTCCATGTTAACGGGAATTACTGAGCCTATTGAGTTTACATTCCTTTTTGTGGCTCCCATTCTTTATATTATCCACTGTTTGCTGGCAGGTCTTGCTTATATGCTGATGCATGTTTTTGAGGTGGGTGTGGGCATGACCTTCTCCGGCGGACTGATCGATATGTTCCTGTTTGGTATTTTGCAGGGGAATGAAAAAACAAACTGGATATGGATTGTAATTGTAGGTATCGGATATTTCCTGGCGTACTACATCCTGTTCAGCTTCCTGATCAAAAAGATGGATTTAAAAACCCCCGGCCGTGATGATAATGAGGAGGTTAAGCTATATACAAGAAGCGATGTCAATGCAAAAGAGGGAAAAGAAAAGGGATCATTCCGGGAAGATGAAATATCCCGGGGCATTTGTGAGGGCTTGGGCGGTAAGAAAAATATTTCTGATGTGGACTGCTGTGCTACCAGGCTGCGTTGTACCATTTTGGATCCATCATTGGTGGATGACCGGAGGCTGAAGGCTACCGGGGCATCCGGGGTTGTGCATAAAGGAAACGGAGTTCAGATTATTTATGGTCCCAGAGTTACGGTAATAAAATCAAATTTGGAGGATTATCTGGAGTCTGCCACTGATGTGCTGTATAACAAGGAAGAGCATGGCGCTTTGGAGAATAAGCAGCATGCTGTCGCAGCAGAAGAAAAGGAAGGCGGCGGAGGAAAAAGGGTGAGGACAGTGATTATTTCCAGCCCCATTACAGGGCAGGCCGGAAGTATCGAGACTGCACCGGACGACGCCTTCGCAGGAAAGCTTTTGGGAGATGGGGCAGTGGCTGAACCTGCGGCAAAGGAAATAGTTGCTCCGGAGGACGGAGAAATCAGTTTTATCTTTGATACAAAGCATGCCATGGGTTTTCTTACTGATTCCGGTATCAGTCTATTGATCCACGTAGGGATAGATACGGTGAAATTAAATGGGGAAGGTTTTGAGGTTTTGGTGGAAAATGGGCAAAAGGTAAAGAAAGGAACTCCGCTGCTCCGGCTGGATCTGGAGTATCTGAAGCAGAATGCCCCCTCCCTGATTTCCCCCATTGTATGTACGGAAATGCAGGATAACCAGAGAGTTCGCCTGTTAAAGACGGGAGAGATCCAGGCAGGAGACCCCCTATTTGCAGTTGATTTTTATGAATAAAAAGATGCCTTGCGAAACATGCACCATATGTGATAAACTGCTCTTGGATCAGTATCTATTGGGTGCCGGAGCATGTTTGAAAATTCTTTCCTGCGTTGCAGGAAGCTATTTTCAGACATGCTCTGGCAGCAGGATTCTTAGGATTTCAGGAGTGGATTGGTCAAATGGACTGTAAAATAAGAGTCATGGTGGAAACAGACAGGGCTTGTGTGTTGGAAATGATGAGAGTGTTCTATGCTTCGCCGGCAGTGCTGAGTAATGGATCAGAGGAGATATTCAATAAGGATATAGATGCCTGTGTCAGCCAGTGTCCCTATGCAGAAGGCTTTATGATCCAGGGAGACGGGGAGGTACAGGGCTATGCAATGATTGCCAGGGGCTTTTCCACAGAGTTTGGAAAGCCCTGCATATGGGTGGAGGATCTGTATATCAGGCAGAAGTACAGAGGGATGGGCATTGGCAGCAGGTTCTTTGAATACATAGAGGAGAGGTATCCCGGTGTGATTTTGAGACTGGAGGTGGAGGAGGAGAATACAAGAGCTGTTAAGGTGTATAAAAAAAGCGGCTTCGAGGTTCTTCCATATATGGAGATGAAAAAAGAAGTGTAGGGATAGAGGGGAGAGGTGTGCCCTCCCTGCGGTTCCGGCCGCATCATCCTACAGCATATGGATGCGGCCTCTTATATCGCGTTCGGATATTGGGGTTTTAGGCGTCAGGTCTTCCAGCCGGACAGCCATCTTATCCTGCTTTAGCCCGAGGGAATCCAGACGGCTGTCGATTTTATCCAGCCGTTTGTTGATCCTGTCCAATTCAGTAAAAAGCTGTTCAAACATTTCCCTGCTTTCTGTCATATGAATACCTCCTAACATAAGCGCAGTATATCACATCCGGCATGTAAAGTCTATGACAGCGTCCGTAACAGTCGCAAAAGCGTCCGTAACAGTCGCAAAAGTAATTTCTGTATATTTATATTTTCAAAATCTTTCCATGAGTGTTATACTGATGGAAGGATGATAAAAATCAAGGCACTTATAAAAGGAGAAGCAAAATGTCGTCTAAAATCGAAACAAAATGTATTCATGAGGGATGGAAGCCCTCTCAGGGAGAGCCCAGACAGCTTCCGATATATCAGAGCACCACTTTTAAATATGACAGCAGTGATGCCATGGGCAGGCTGTTTGATCTGGAAGCAGAGGGATATTTTTATACTAGGCTGCAGAATCCCACCAACGATGCGGTAGCGGCCAAGATATGCGCACTGGAGGGAGGCGCGGCAGCGATGCTCACATCCTCCGGGCAGGCTGCCAATTTTTATGCGATTTTTAATATCTGCGAAGCAGGCGGCCATTTTATCGCATCCTCGTCCATCTATGGGGGAACCTATAATCTTTTTGGTGTTACCATGAAAAAGATGGGAATAGAGTGTACCTTTGTGGATCAGGAGCTGCCGGAGGAGGAGCTGGCAAAGTATTTCAGGCCCAATACCAAGGCAGTTTTTGGGGAGACGATCACCAACCCTACCGTGTCTGTATTTGACTTTGAAAAATTTGCCGGGCTGGCCCATTCCCATGGGGTTCCGCTGATCGTGGACAATACCTTTGCAACACCGGTCAACTGCAGACCCTTCGAATGGGGAGCGGACATTGTGACCCACTCTACCTCCAAGTATATGGATGGCCATGGGGTTGGCGTGGGAGGATGCATCGTAGACAGCGGTAATTTTGACTGGTCAGAGCATGCGGAGAAGTTCCCGGGACTGACCACGCCCGATGCATCCTATCATGGCATCACTTATACCGAAAGATTCGGTAAGGGCGCATACATAACCAAGGCTACAGCACAGCTAATGAGGGACTTTGGCTCTATCCAGTCCCCTCAGAATGCTTTTTATCTGAACCTGGGCCTGGAAACCCTCCCGCTGAGGATGGAAAGGCATTGCCGGAATGCTCTGGCTGTAGCCAGATTCCTGCAGTCTCAGGAACAGGTGGCCTGGGTACACTATCCGGGGCTGGAGGGTGACAGATATCATCACCTGGCAGTAAAATACATGCCTGATGGCACCTGCGGGGTACTGGCCTTTGGGATCAAAGGAGGGAGAGAAGCTTCCATTGCATTTATGGATAAGCTGAAGGTGGCCTCCATCGTTACCCATGTGGCCGATGCTAAAACATGCCTGCTGCATCCGGCGAGCCATACTCACAGGCAGCTGACGGACGAGCAGCTTGCGGAATCCGGTGTGGCACCGGATCTGATCAGGCTTTCCGTAGGAATCGAAAATGCGGAGGATATCATTGAGGATCTGAGACAGGCGCTTCAATAAACATTTTATTATGAAGCTGTCTGGAGGCAGGGAACAGACATCAGGGGAAGCGGCAGTATAGTGTAATGCTATGCTGCCTTGTTTGTTTATTTGAACCTTTTTGTTCAGGTTAATCGTATTTCTTATATAGTGAGGATGAAACCCTGTGGCATGTGATGGAATTGCCGGCAGCCTACCGGAATCCGTTGTACTTATTTTATTATGAGGATTACTCGATATTATTTGCCGTTTATGGATGCGGGAAGGAGTAGGATTGCAGGGATGTATATTAACGGATGGGGCAAAAATATACCGAGGATAAATAATCTGTCAGAAGCTTCCGGAAAAATTAACAGATCCGGGGCTGAGGAGGAGAATTTCCAGGAGAACCTGCTGAAAAGGATATCCGGAGATGGGATGCAGAGGGCGAAGGAGGTTCCGGTGCGGGGGATTCCGTATGAGGAGTGTGACTGCGTCAGGATAAATGTGCTGGAGGGCTATACCGTGAAAATCAAGCTGGAGGATGGCAGATTTGGAAAGGATACTGATGTCTATATAGAAGTGAAATGGGATAACGGAGACAAAAGGGCCTGCCTCTATGGGATGGCTGGATTAAAAGCCAATGGAAGCGATATGATGGAAAAAATAGCATACGAGTTATTGAAGAACAGAAAATAAACGGAAGGAAAAGGGTATCAATATGACAATCTACAGAGTCGGAAATATACAAAATCATTCTTACAGCATGTTGACAAACAGGATTGCCTCTGAAGATGGAGGCGGAGGGGCAGGTGCCGGTCCGCTGAATTCCCAAAGTAAACAGAGGATACTGCAGCCGGCAGATTATGAAAACAGCCGGGAAGGTATCCGGGATGCGGTTTTGAGGGCGGGCAGGGTTCGGGAAAGGGAGGCAGCCTGGAAACGGGATGCTTTGGAAAAGGTGATCTTCAGCCGTCTGGGACTTTCTGAGGCTGATCTGGAAAAGGCCATGGACAGTGCCGGAGGAACGATTCGGAGAAAAGGAACCGGCGCACCCTATTCCTATCTGGCAGATGAAAATGGTATCATAGAATATAAAGGTGTGATATTCACCTGTGACAATGAAAGAAGGAGGCTGTGTCTGGGAGATGTATCCAATCCTGATCATGTGATACAGATTCCCCTCTCCCAAGGGGGCTGCCTGCTAGTGAACCGGAACAACATCGGAGATTTAGGACGTGCCATCAGCATGTTCTCTCCGGAGGATATCAACAGGATACTGAGAGCCCTGAGTTTGGATGCCAAGCTCCGGGGGACGGAGAAGGAAATAGAGGAGTGGCAGCTGGATATGCTTACGGGGAAGGTAGGTGAGCGGAATGACAGATGATGCAGGGGGACGCATCAGAGAGGAGGAAGCCGGAAGAAGGATGAATGAAAAAACTGAAAATGGGAAGGATTTGTAATAAAGTAAAAGGAGAAGGCTTACATGAAATTTAAGGATATGCCCTATGAGAGGGTGAAGTATGAGGAGGCGGAAAAGGAATTCCGCAAAATAATTGAAGAATTTAAGAGGGCAGACAGCGGAGAGGATCAGTTTGAGGTGCATAAGAGGTATTATGACCTGAATAAAAGGCTGGACACAATGACCGCGATAGCCCATATCCGCCATGATATTGATACAACGGATGAATTTTACAGCAAGGAAAAGGAATATTATGATGAGATGCAGCCAAAGCTCACCAATTTATCAATAGAGTACAGGAAGGAGCTGTGTCGTTCGCCCCATCGGTACTGGTTGGAGGAAAAGATAGGTAAGGCAGCCTTCAAAAGTATGGAGCTGGAGCAGAGGTCCTTTGACGAAAAGCTGATTCCTCTGATGCAGGAGGAAAATGCGCTGACCTCCAAATATGATAGGCTGATTGCCGGAGCCAGGATTGAATGGGAGGGAGAGACTCTCAATCTTTCCCTGCTGCGGCCCTATCTCACTGACTGTGACAGGGGTGTGAGAAGAAAGGCATACGAGAAATACAGCAAATTTTTTATGTCGGTATCGGAGGAGCTGGATGAGATTTTTGATAAGCTGGTGAAAAACAGAACAGAGCAGGCCAGGCTGCTGGGCTATGAAAATTTTATCCGGCTTGGCTATGATCGGATGAAGCGCAGCTGCTATGACCGGAATATGGTGGAAAATTACAGACGCCAGATCAAGGAGTATTTCGTGCCTTTTGCAGAGAGGCTGCATGAGAAAAGAAGAAAAAGGCTGGGGCTTGACAGGCTGTCCTATATAGATGAAGGTGTCTATTTTCAGGAGGGGAACCCGGTTCCCACAGGGAAGCCGGAGCAAATCATCCGGGCAGGACAGAGGATGTACTCTGAAATGTCGGCAGAGACGAAAAGGTTTTTTGATTTTATGATGGAAAATGAGCTGTTTGATGTGCTGGGAAGAAAGAGTAAGAAGGCGGGAGGCTACATGACCTCCCTGCCGGAGTACGGGGCGCCCTTTATCTTTGCAAATTTTAACGGAACCAGTGGTGATGTGGATGTCATTACCCATGAATGCGGCCATGCCTTCCAAGGCTACCTTTCCTCCGAGGATCCTATCCAGGAGCATTGGGATCTGACCATGGAAACGGCGGAGATCCATTCTATGAGTATGGAGTTCTTTGCAGAGAAATGGATGGATCTGTTCTTCGGGGAGAGGGCAGAGGACTACAGGAAGATGCACCTGGAGTCAGCGGTGGCCTTTATACCCTATGGCTGTATGGTGGATGAATTTCAGCATATCGTATATGCTTCGCCTGAAATGACGCCTGAGGAGAGGCGGATGGAATGGATGAGGCTGGAAAAAGAGTACCGCCCTCATATGGATTATGAGGACGATCCTTTTTTTGGAAAGGGAGGGTTCTGGCAGAAGCAGCTTCATATTTATGACTATCCCTTTTATTATATAGATTATTGCCTGGCGCAGACCTGTGCCTTTCAGTACAAGGTGATAATGGATGAAGATTACGAAAGGGCATGGGAGAGCTATTTGAAGCTCTGCAGGCTTTCGGCCTCAGACTTCTTTATCAATATGCTGGAGGAGGTGGGACTGGAAAGCCCCTTTGCGGATGGATGTATCAAAGATATAGCCGGCAAGCTGAAAGAGGCTTTGGAATAAAGTCCTTCGTGGGGAAACTGCCTGAGCTGTATTTGCAGACTGCTGAAATCTGCAGGTCCATTTTCCAGATAAAATTTATGAAAGCAATACTCATTGTAGGCTTTTCCCCAGAGCTTTTTTGCCTGGGCCTTCAGGCTTAGGATCTCCAGATATCCAAGGTAGTATTTCAGATAGTTGGCAGGCTCCTCTGTAATATACTCATAGATGGCACGGGTGGTATCCGGATTGGAGATTCCTATGGCTGAAAGCATCTCGTGAACCTGTCGGCAGGAGGCTCCGTCATAGTGTATGGCGATGTCCAGCAGGGAATACAGACAGAGCTGAATCTGCCTGTCAAGTTTACAGATTTCATACAGGGTCTCGGTTTCCGGGGCCTTTTCTTTCATCAGAGCCTTGGCATACTCGTAGGATCTCAGCTCCACATACATGGCCCAGCCCTCCACGTAGCCCCCGTAGGAGAGAATGGAGCGGATGGGATTTACCTTTGTTTTTTGAAAAAAGAGCTGACTGTATACAGTCTGATACAGATGTCCGGGATAGCCCTCATGTGCCAGGGTGGTGTATAGCTCCACACCGGTGGGATTGTTTCGGTGGTTGATATAGATCACATTTTCCCGGATATCATCTAATGGAGGTGTCAGGTAAAAGGCAGGGCTGCAGTATTCCTGAAGGTTGGAAGAGACGGACTTTACGGTACAGACCGGCATCGTGTCTTCCGCTACACTGGCCAGAGAAGGAAAGCTGGAGGCCATCATGCGCTGAAGGCTTTTCAGCATATCCTCCGGCAGACGGTAGGCGAAAGGGGGGACAGGATCTGCTCCTGCCGGATTGGGATTGTCCTGCAGCAGGGAGGTCAGTGCCCTCAGATTGCGGTTGAGATCCTGGGTCAGCAGATACTTAATCTCCTTTATTTTACGGGGAGAGCCGGTGTTGGAGCGTATCAGGTGAAGGTAGTATTCCTGGCCCTGAGGGTAATGGCAGAGTCCTTCCTCATTTTTACCGCTGCCCTTTAAAAGTAATAATTCATCTCCCAGCTTTTGGTAGGCAGGAAGCATGACCGTAGTCAAAAGGCGGAAATTTTCAGCAATGTAGGAATCTTTTTCAGCCGGAGTGATCATCCTCTGCTCCACAAGAGTATCCAGCCGCTCCTCAAAAGTGGTATTTAAGAAATGGGTCTGGGATTGGAGCAGGGAAGGATCCATGATTTCATCACATTGCTGAATGACCTTGTCTGCAGAATAGTCAGGCATGAAGAGTCCCTGGGAGGCCTGATCCTTCAGATAGTCGGTGATACCCTCAAAGCAGGTGTCCGTCTGATCCAGCAGGGCCAGATAGTCTGTCACATCCTGCCTGGTTCGAAAGGTGTATTCTGCCAGCAGGATAGGAAGCTGGGACTGCATCCCTGAGGAGGGAGAGAGAGGATTGGAGTAATAGTATAGATCCATGCCCAGGCGTTCGTTTTCCAGGTAAGAAAGCAGCAGCCGATAGGTGTAGCCATCTTCCCGGCTCAGCCTGTTCTCCTTCAGGGAACGGAGAGTATGAATAGCCTCCTCCAGTTCACGGCCGGAGTTTTTCACTTTTTCCCTGGAATAGGAAGGAAGCTGGGGAGTATAGGACCGGATACCATAATTTTCTGGATGGGCCACAGTATAATGCATATTCAGTGTGTTGCCTGTCAGCTCGGAGACAAAAAAATCATTACAGAAGTGCCGGAAGTTTCTGGTGTCCTTTCCCAGATAAAGCAGGGCCAGTGCCGAAAAAAATAATATTGCTGAGGAAGCCAGGAAAATAGCTCTGCATTTAGTGTTTTTTTGGGGGAATTTGAAAATATTCAATGAGGTTACCCGGTGTCGTTTCTTTCAATATATGAGGAGAAAGGAGAAAAAATGATTTTCCTGAAACTGGCTTTCGTGCTGGACTTCAAGTATATAGTGTGATAAAGTATGTGTAGCTGTATTGTGTGAATAAGCTGTGAAGACACTGAACAGTCATGAGTTTTGGAGGAGAAAAATGGAAAATCAGGAATTGCAAAAAATAGCCAATGAAGTTCGGAAGGGAATCCTTACATCTGTGCACAGTGCAAAGGCAGGACATCCGGGCGGCTCGTTGTCGGCAGCAGATATCTTTACCTATCTGTATTTTGAGGAAATGAATGTTGATCCCGGAAACCCTCATATGGAAGACAGAGACCGCTTTGTTTTGTCGAAAGGGCATACGGCTCCGGGCTTGTATGCGGCGTTGGCACTGAAGGGCTATTTTCCGGTAGAGGATTTAATTACCCTGCGTAAACTGGGATCCTACCTGCAGGGACATCCTGATATGAAGATGGTTCCGGGTGTGGACATGTCCAGCGGTTCTCTGGGACAGGGAGTATCTACTGCAGTGGGAATGGCATTGGGGGCAAAGCTGACAGGAAAGGATTTTCGGGTATATACCCTTTTAGGAGATGGGGAAATTCAGGAAGGACAGGTGTGGGAGGCCGCCATGCTGGCGGGGCACAGGCATCTGGACAACCTGGTATTCATCGTGGATAACAATGGGCTGCAGATTGATGGCAGGGTTGAGGATGTGTGTTCTCCATATCCGATAGATAAAAAATTTGAAGCATTTCAGTTTCATGTGATCAATGTGGATGGGCATGATTTTGACGATATTAGAAGAGCTTTTCAGGAGGCCCGTGCAACGAAAGGAGTACCTACGGCTATCATTGCGCGCACTGTAAAGGGCAAGGGGATATCCTTTATGGAGGATCAGGCTGCATGGCATGGTGTGGCGCCCAACGATGAGCAGTACGAGGCTGCAATGGCGGAGCTGGAAAGGATTGGTGAAAGTCTATGAGCGGAAAAAATCTATCTGAGGTAAGAAAGGCTGCGACCAGGGAGGGCTATGGAAGCATGCTTGTAGAGCTGGGAGCAGAATATCCCAATCTGGTAGTGCTGGATGCAGATCTGGCAGCAGCTACCAAGACGGGAATGTTCGGAAAGGTCTATCCGGACAGGCATATTAACTGCGGTATTGCAGAGGCGAATATGGTGGGAGTGGCAGCAGGAATGGCATCCCTGGGACTGATTCCCTTCGTCAGCTCGTTTGCCATGTTTGTGGCAGGGCGTGCCTATGAGCAGGTACGCAACTCGGTAGGTTATCCCCATTTAAATGTAAAGATCGGCGCCAGTCATGCGGGTATCACGGTAGGTGAGGATGGAGCCACGCATCAGTGTAATGAGGATATCGCATTGATGAGATCCATTCCAGGAATGGTAGTCATGTGCCCGGCAGATGAGGTAGAGGCCAGGGCAGCCGTGCGGGCAGCAGTGGAATACGATGGCCCTGTATATTTACGGTTTGGCCGGGCGGCCTGTCCGGTGATCAACGACACCCCAAATTATAAATTTGAAATGGGAAAGGGGACGGTCGTGAGGGAAGGCAGTGACGTCACCCTCATAGCAACAGGCATCTGTGTGGGAAGTGCTTTGGAAGCCGCAGAAAGGCTGGCTAAGGAGGGAATCAGTGCAGAGGTTATCAACATCTGTACGATTAAGCCACTGGATGAGGAACTGGTCATTGCCTCTGCAAAGAAAACAGGAAAAGTAGTTACTGCGGAGGAACATTCCATTATAGGAGGGCTGGGAAGTGCTGTCTGTGATGCGTTGTGCAGGAGCTATCCTGTTCCGGTGCATAAAATCGGCATAGAGGATGTCTATGGAGTATCGGCTTCGGCAGCAGTCCTGGTTGAGAAATTCGGGCTGGATGGTGCAGGCGTTTATAAGAGTGTAAAAGAATTTGTGGAGAGGACGGAGGGAAAATAAAGATGTTGATTTTATCACCTTCTATCCTGTCCGCAGACTTTACCATTCTGGGTGAGCAGATGAAAGAGGTGGAAGCGGCTGGTGCAGAGTATCTCCATGTGGATGTGATGGATGGTATCTTTGTGCCGTCGATTTCCTTTGGAATGCCGGTCATTGCTTCTATCAGAAAGGCATCGGATCTTATTTTTGATGTGCATCTTATGATAGACAGGCCGGAACGGTATATAGAGGAGTTTGCCGAGGGCGGGGCAGATATCATTACCTTCCATCTGGAGGCCACGGACTGCCCGGATCAGGTCATCCGCAGCATACACAGCCTTGGAAAGAAGGCGGGGATGTCAATCAAGCCAAAGACTCCTGTAGAGAGCATCCTGCCTTATGCAGACAGGCTGGATATGCTGTTGATCATGTCGGTGGAGCCGGGATTTGGCGGGCAGAGCTACCTTCCTGAATCCACAGAGCGGATCTGTCAGGCCAGAAGACTGCTGGATGAGCGTGGACTGAACATTGACCTGCAGGTGGACGGCGGTATCAGCACGGATAATGTGCATACAGTCTTAGGGGCCGGTGCCAACGTGATCGTTGCCGGAAGTGCTATATTCAGAGGCAGTATCAGTGAGAACATTAAGGCCATGCAGACGGCCTTTGCAAAATTTGAAAACGAATAAAATGATGAAAGACAGGAAATAACCGTACAGTTTTATGGGAATGCTGGAACGGGTATTTTTATATTGAAAATGACATGTTGAAAAAACTGGAAAGAAACGCGCCCTGCTGGTGCGGAAGCGGAAGGAAATATAAGTCATGCCATGAGGCCTTTGATGAGAAGGTGATCGGATATGGGCTGAAGGGGCATATGATCCCCGACAGGGAGATGATAAAAACAAAGGCTCAGATAGAGGGCATCCGGGAGAGCAGCAAGATCAATATTGCAGTGCTGGATTATGTAGCTGAGCATATCCGGGAGGGGATGACCACGGAAGAGATAGACAGGATGGTCTATGAAAAAACCACACAGATGGGTGGTATTCCCGCTCCCCTGAATTATGATGGCTACCCCAAAAGTGTGTGTACCTCTGTGAATAATCAGGTCTGCCATGGAATCCCCTCGCGGGATGTGGTATTAAAGTCAGGTGATATTGTCAATGTGGATGCATCCACCCTATATCAGGGTTATTTTTCCGATTCCTCCCGAATGTTTTGTATCGGTCGGGTATCGGAGGAGGCTGCCCGTCTGGTCCGGGTAGCAAAGGAGTGTATGGAGCAGGGGATCCGACAGGTAAAGCCCTGGAGCTTTCTTGGGGATATGGCCGAGGCGGTTCATACCTGTGCCTGTGAGAATGGTTACAGTGTGGTAAGGGAGATCGGCGGCCATGGTATAGGGCTGGAATTTCACGAAGATCCCTTTGTCAGCTACGTGGCAAAGGGGGGAACGGAGATGCTGATGGTTCCCGGCATGGTATTTACCATAGAGCCCATGATCAATCAGGGCACAGAGGAAATTTATATAGATGAGAGCAATGGCTGGACTGCCTGTACGGATGACGGCAGGCTGTCGGCCCAGTGGGAAGTGACGATTGCAGTCACTGAGGATGGCCATGAGATCCTGACCTGGTAGAAGGGGCGCTGCAATTGACATGGAAAATTCTGTGTGATAGTCTTAAAACAAGATTGTAAAAAGGAGCATGATCATAAATGTCTGTGAAAGGAAAGTATTATATCACTACGGCAATCGCCTATACTTCAGGCAAGCCTCATATCGGAAACAGTTACGAAATCGTACTGGCGGACAGTATCGCCCGGTTCAGGAGAAAGGATGGCTATGACGTTTTCTTTCAGACGGGAACTGATGAGCATGGACAGAAAATCGAACTGAAGGCCCAGGAAATGGGTGTCACCCCCAAGGAATATGTGGATAATGTAACGGGAACTATCAGGAAACTGTGGAATCTGATGGACACCTCTTATGATAATTTTGTGCGGACTACGGATGAGGTTCATGAAAAACAGGTACAGAAGATGTTTAAGCGGTTTTATGACCAGGGCGATATCTACAAGGGGGCCTATGAAGGGATGTACTGTACGCCCTGTGAGTCCTTCTGGACAGAGGGCCAGCTTGTGGAGGGCAAATGCCCGGACTGCGGCAGAGATGTAAGGCCGGCGAAGGAGGAAGCCTACTTCTTTAAAATGAGCAAATATGCGGACAGGCTGATTGAACATATCAATACTCATCCGGAATTTATACAGCCGGTATCCCGCAAAAACGAAATGATGAACAATTTCCTGCTTCCGGGCCTGCAGGATCTGTGTGTTTCCAGGACTTCCTTCAAATGGGGAATTCCTGTAGACTTTGATGACAGTCATGTGGTATATGTCTGGCTGGACGCGCTGGCAAACTATATCACCGGTATCGGGTATGACTGTGATGGAAACAGCAGTGAACAGTATAAAAAGCTCTGGCCCGCAGACCTGCATTTAATTGGAAAGGATATTATCCGATTCCATACAATCTACTGGCCCATTTTCCTGATGGCTCTGGGTGAGCCGCTGCCCAGGCAGATCTTTGGTCATCCCTGGCTGCTTCAGGGGGATGGAAAGATGAGCAAATCCAAAGGAAACGTGCTCTATGCCGATGACTTGGTAGATTTCTTCGGCGTGGATGCAGTGCGCTACTTCGTGCTTCATGAGATGCCCTTTGAAAATGATGGGGTGATTTCCTGGGAGCTGATGGTGGAACGACTGAATTCCGATCTGGCAAATACTCTTGGCAACCTGGTGAACAGGACGATCTCCATGAGCAATAAATATTTTGGAGGTGTGGTCTGTGACAAGGGTGTCACCGATACCATGGATGAGGATCTGAAAGCTGTGGCAGCAGGCGCCTATGATAAGGTCTGCGGGAAAATGGAGGAGCTGAGGGTTGCAGATGCCATCACAGAGATTTTTACCCTCTTCAAACGCTGCAATAAATATATTGATGAGACGGAGCCCTGGGTGCTGGCTAGGGATGAGGCCGGGAAAGACAGGCTCTCTACCGTACTTTACAACCTGGTGGAGAGTATCGTTATCGGTGCTTCCCTGCTGGAACCCTATATGCCTTCTACGGCGGCCAGGATTGCAGAGCAGTTGAATACTGCGCTGAGGGAGTTCGGTGATCTCAGGGGCTTCGGAGGCTATCCCTCCGGCAATAAAGTGACTGAAAAGCCGGAAATCCTCTTTGCCCGTCTGGATATGAAAGAGGTAGTGGAGAAGGCGGATGCCCTCTTTGCTGCCAGAAGGGCAGAGGCGGAAAAGGAGGCTGAGGCTGCTGTACCGGATGAGGAGGTCATCGACCTGGAGCCAAAGGCGGAGATCGTATACGATGATTTTGCCAGACTGCAGTTCCAGGTGGGAGAAATTATTGCCTGTGAGGAGGTGCCGAAATCAAAGAAACTGCTCTGCTCCAGGGTGCGCATCGGCAGCCAGGTAAAGCAGATCGTATCAGGCATCAAACAGTATTATTCGGCAGAAGAGATGGTGGGCAAAAAGGTAATGGTTCTGGTGAACCTAAAGCCTGCAACCCTGGCGGGCGTGGTATCGGAGGGGATGCTTCTGTGCGCGGAGGATGGGGACGGTAATCTGGCTCTGCTGACACCGGAGAAGCCCATGCCGGCAGGCGCGGAAATCAGCTGATTTTCGCGGCATATTTACAGAGGCATCCTGATTTCATGAAAATTCTATGAACTTTCTGGAATCAAGGAAAAGATAGTGTATAATAGACCCATGGCGCGGCAGGAAAGCCGGCTATGGGTTTGTTTGTTATAAAAATGCTGTCAGGCCGTATGGGCAGGCTGTTTGTATACCGTCGGTGTGAGCTGATAGACAGGGAGGCTGAAAATTCATTTTCGGATAGCGAAAGGAGCAGGGATATAATATGAAAAAATGGATATCGTTGATGGTGGCTTTATTTCTGGCAGGACTTTTCAGTATGAACGTCCGTGCAAAGGAAGGGCAGACTGTAGTAGCGCTGGGAGCTGATCTGACAGCGGCCCAGAGGGAGACTGTATTGGGGCTGTTGGGAATGACAGAGGAGCAGCTGGCCGGCTGCCAGGTAGTCTATATCACCAATGGACAGGAGCGCCAGTATCTGGGAGCCTATCTGGATGCTTCGCTGATCGGGAGCAAATCCTTGTCCAGTGTGATGCTGAGAAAAGGGGCTGCAGGCAGCGGAGTCAATGTGACCACCAGAAATATCAATTACTGCACTACCGGAATGTACCGCAATGCTCTGCTGACAGCGGGTGTGCAGGATACGGAGGTAGTAGTGGCAGCGCCCTCCCAGATGTCAGGAACAGCGGCCCTGATCGGTGCTGTAAAGGCTTATGAAAAACTGGAGGAGCAGGAGATTTCCGATGAATCCCTGTCCAATGCCTTGGATGAGCTGATTACCACCGGAGAGCTGACAGAGGCGATGAAAAATGTGAGCAATGAGGAGATCGAAAGCCTGATTGCCTATATCAAAGAAAAGGTGGCTGCGGGAGAGCTGGAGACGGAGGCGGATATCCGCGCAGCCATTGCAGAAGGTGAGCAGCGATTTGGGGTGACACTGGATCAGGAGGCTGTCAATCAGCTTGTGGGACTGATGAATAAGCTGGAGAAAATGGGACTGGACAGCAGTTATCTGATCAGTCAGGCCGAAAAGCTGTACAATAAATATGGATCGGAAATCGTCAATTATGCGGATGAAGCCATCAGTGAGGCAGTAAGTGAAGCGGCAGCCAGAGCCAAGGAGGGACTGTGGGAAAGCATGAAAAGTGCTTTCCGTGGCTTTCTGAATAAGCTTTTTGGCTAAAGGGAGCAGATAGAATAGAAAATGGAATTTAGGCAAATGCTATGGAAAGAAAAAGGAGGAGGCATTTGCTTATGAAAATTGCATTTTACGGAACCAAACCCTATGACCGTATCTGGTTTGAGCCTTTGGCAGCAGACTATGGCTTTGAGCTGCGGTTTATTGAGCTTCCCTGCAAGGAGGAGACAATTGCTCTTGCAGAGGGGTATGATGCGATCTGTATCTTTGTTAATGATTATGTGGATAAGAAGCTGATTGACAAATTGTACGAGATGGGGGTAAAGGCGATTCTGCTGAGAAGTGCAGGCTTTAATCACGTGGATGTGCGGGCGGCACAGGGAAAGGTGGCGGTGCTGAGGGTTCCAAGCTATTCCCCGGAAGCGGTGGCAGAATTTGCCGTGACCCTGCTGCTGGCAGTCAACAGGCATATTCACAAGGCATACAATAGGACAAGGGACTTTAATATGAGCCTGAACGGGCTTATGGGCAGTGACCTGAACCACAAGGTGGCCGGAGTGGTGGGCACAGGAAAGATAGGGCAGGCCATGATACGGATTCTGAAGGGGTTTGGGATGCAGGTTTTAGCCTATGACCCCTATCCGGCGGAAGAAGTGCAGGCCGAGTATGTGCCATTGGAGGAGCTGATAAGCCGGGCGGATGTCATCTCCCTGCATTGTCCGCTGACAGCAGATACAAAAAATCTGATCTGCCGGGAAAGCATTGCCCGGATGAAGGAGGGAGTTTATCTCATCAATACATCCCGGGGAGGTTTAATCGATACGGAGGCATTGATCGAAGGACTTTTGCAGAAGAAGTTCGCAGGAGTCGGGCTGGATGTTTATGATGAAGAAGAGGGGATTTTTTATGAGGACTGCTCGGAGGATATCATTGAGGATGAGAATCTGGCCAGGCTGATGACATTTCCCAATGTGATCATCACCTCGCATATGGGCTTCTTTACCATGGAGGCAATGCAGGCTATCGCCATAGAGACACTGGAAAATGCCTATGCTCTGGAGAACGGCCTGCCTCTGGTTAACAGTGTACAGCTGTCCGGTCAGACGTAGAAGGACAGGTTTCGTAAGATTCACTTGTAAATTATGAGTTCATTCGCTATAATTACCTGTATCAGGTATGGAAAGGACAAAAAGGAATGGAAGAGTCAGTGTTTCCATATAAAATCCGTATGGCGTATGAAAATGAATGGGAAGATGCCATGTTGCTTGCATGGAGGACTTTTCTGCAGTTTGAAGCAAACGATTACGGTCCTGAGGGAGTGCACAGCTTTGAAGACTTTATCACGGACAATACACTGCACCGAATGTTTGTCATGGGAGCGTATCAGATGTTTGTTGCCCTGCACCAGGACAGCATTGTGGGGCTGATCAGTCTGCGGAGCAATTCCCACATCTCTCTCCTGTTCGTAGATGCGGACCACCATAGGAGAGGGATAGGAAGGGCATTGATGGGGCAGTTGTGTGAGTATCTCAGGACAGAGATGGGAATCAGAAAGGTGACCGTGAATGCTTCCCCCTATGGTGTTGGGTTTTATCACAGGCTGGGATTCAGAGATCTGGGACAGGAGCAGATTTCAGAGGGAATCCGGTACACTCCGATGGAATTGCAGATTTGAGATTGCATAAGAAAAAGGTTTTACTGTAAAGGATATGGTAAGTGCTTATGAATAGATTTTTTAATCCGGATAGTCCCGCGATGCGTTTTATGTCAAAGATGGCTGATCTGATGATTCTTAACATAGCAGCACTGCTGTGCTGTATTCCGGTTGTTACCATAGGAGCTTCCCTGACAGCCATGCATTATGTCCTGCTTAAGATGGTACGAAATGAAGAAGGGTATATACTGAGATCCTTCTTTAAGTCATGGAAGGAGAATTTTAAGCAGGCAACAATTATATGGCTTCCGATCCTGCTGTTTATCATTGTATTTGCGGGAGACCTGATGATCTTTAAATATTCCGGAATAGAATTTCCTCAGATACTGAAGGCTCTGCTGTTGGCAGCGGCTGTTTTCGTTTATATGGTAAGTTGTTATGTGTTTCCGATTCTCTCCAGATTTCACAATACGGTAAGGAACACATGGAAAAATGCCCTGCTGATGAGCATATGCAGTTTCCCCCGGACGGTAGCTATGATGGTTCTTTATGTCCTGCCGTTTGCTGCCTGTCTGAATATGATGACCATTCCGCTGGTATTCTTTTTTGGACTGTCACTGCCTGCCTATGCTTCGGCCATACTGTATGACAGAATTTTCAGGAAGTATGCGCCGGAGGAAGAGCCCCTGGCAGACAGCTTTGAGCTGACCGCTGAGGATACAGGTGCCGGAGAAATTGTGAGGAGTAGGGATGAAGCGCGGAAAAACAAAGAATGAGGGAGAAAAGAACGATATTATAAAGTGGTTGGTTCTGATAGCCGTATTTATGATGGTAATAATAGCCATGGTCACTTTTTTTTCTGTAAAAAGCAGTGAGGCATCCCGGAAAGAGGCACAGCAGAGGGTGGTCAAAATTGCAGAGGAATATGCTGCAAAGGTATATTTTGAGCTGGAGCATATAGCAGGAACAGGAAAAACAGTGCTGTACTATCTGAATCACTACGGATTTGATGATAACCGCAGCATAGCCGGGATCGCAGAGTCGCTGTGTGGGAGCACGCCGGTCTATACTGTGGCCTATGTGGATGCTGATGGCCGGGGGATCCTGAGTGATGGTGAAGAGGTGGACATGGGGGGGATGAGCTACTATCCCCTGATGGTGGATGCTTGCCGGAAGACTGCAGAAAAAGCGTCTGAGGCGGATACCGTCCGGACAACGTATCTATATGTTGCGGATGATGAAATGAAAGCCGGCAGGAGTGCAATTCTGGCTGTACTGTCCGATGATACACAGGGAGGAAGGAAACTTTGCCTATATTATCCTGTGGAGGAGCTGAAACCCCTCCTGAATGCAGGGCTGTTGGCGGGAGAAGAATTCTGTGCCCTGGCTGAGGCGGACGGATTGATCATGGAGGTGGCCGGATCAGACAACGAGTTTATGCCGGGAGACAATGTCTGGGACAGGATGGGTGGAGATTCGGAGACGGAGATCGGGCAGGTTGCAGTCAGAATTAAAAATGGGGTAAGCGGAAGCCTGCGGACGGAAAGCACTGGAAAACCCAGGACTCTGGCTTATGCAGAGGTGGGAATCAATAACTGGGCCATAGTGCTTGGAATAGGCCAGTCTTACATAGATGCCTTTGTCAGTGCAGGGTGGCGGGATGCCATGAAGATGATACATCAGATGGTGGTAGTTATACTGATTTTCAGTACCGTCATAGTTATAATGATCATCAGAGGCAGGATCACTGCCGGTGAAAAGAGTAAGGCACTGGAAGCTAAGGCGGATACGGATCTGCTGACGGGATTGAATAACAAAGCAGCCACGGAACGAAAGATCCAGGAGTATATCATGCATCATCCTGAGGATCAGGCACTGATGTTCATTCTGGATATTGATAATTTTAAAAAAATAAACGATACCATGGGACATGCCTTTGGAGATGAGGTGCTGAAATCCCTGGGGCAGCAGATCGGTTCTATTTTTCGTTCCACCGATGTGATCGGAAGAACGGGAGGAGATGAGTTCATCGTCTTTCTTAAATATCTTAAGGAGGATGCGCTTTTGGAGAAAGAGGCCAGAAAGCTGTGTGACTTCTTTCAGGGCTTTCAGGCGGGTGAATACGTAAAGTATTCTCCCACATCCAGTATAGGCGCGGCTGTATTCCCAAAAGATGGTAAGGATTTTACAGCACTGTACAAGGCAGCCGATTCCGCTTTGTACACAGCCAAGGAACGGGGCAAGAATCAGCTGGTATTCTATAAGGATGCGATAGCAGGGATTCAGGGCAAGAGGAAAGTAGAAAAGTATCGGTAGAAAGGAATTATACATTGTACAAAATGTATAGGAAATGAATAAATCTTTGTGGAATGTTAGCATGGTAAAAAAGGACTATCTTCGCTATACTTTCTTTTAGATTGATTTCAGTGTCGGCAAAAGCCGGAGCTGTAAATAAAGTGTGATTAGGAGGCAAATTTAAATGGCAAGTTTATCATTAAAGAATATCTGCAAAAAATATCCCAATGGATTTGAAGCAGTAAAGAATTTTAATCTGGAGATTGCAGATCAGGAATTTATTATTTTCGTTGGACCTTCAGGCTGCGGTAAATCCACCACGCTCCGTATGATAGCAGGTCTGGAGGATATTTCTTCAGGCGAATTGAGGATTGGAGACAGGCTGGTTAATGATGTGGAGCCTAAGGACAGGGATATTGCGATGGTATTCCAGAACTATGCATTGTATCCGCATATGTCTGTATATGATAACATGGCTTTCGGTCTTAAATTAAGAAAAGTTCCGAAGGATGAAATTGATAAAATGGTAAAGGAAGCTGCAAAGATTCTGGATCTGACAGCATTGCTTGACCGTAAGCCCAAGGCTCTGTCCGGTGGCCAGAGGCAGCGTGTTGCCATGGGGCGTGCAATTGTCCGCAATCCTAAGGTCTTCCTTATGGATGAGCCTCTTTCCAACCTGGATGCCAAGCTGCGTGTGCAGATGCGTATTGAGATTGCAAAACTGCATCAGAGGCTGGGTACAACCATCATTTATGTTACCCATGACCAGACAGAGGCTATGACTCTTGGTACAAGAATCGTAGTTATGAAGGATGGTGTGGTACAGCAGGTTGACACACCTCAAAACCTGTATGAGAAGCCTCAGAACCTTTTTGTTGCAGGCTTCATGGGTTCTCCCCAGATGAACTTCCTGGATGCCGAAGTGGAGGTAAAGGGTGACATTGTTAATTTGAAGGTGGCAGGTAAGAGCATCCCTCTTCCTCCGGCTAAATCCAAGAAGCTGATTGAAGGCGGCTATGCCGGCAAAAAGGTTGCCTTTGGTATCCGGCCTGAGGATGTATATGATTCCGAAATGTTCATTGAGACTTCCAAATGTGTGTTTGAATCCACCATTAAAGTTTATGAATTGCTCGGAGCAGAGGTTTACTTATACTTTGATCTGGCTGAGTTCCCCATTACAGCAAGGGTAGACTCCCGTACCACGGCAAGGCCTGGTGACACAGTTAAGTTTGCTTTCGATGTTGAGAAGATTCATGTGTTTGATAAGGAAACAGAGCAGATTATTACAAATTAAAAACTGCAGGCAAGTCAAGATGCTGAAAGGGATGCAATTGCATCCCTTTCATATTTATATGCGCCCGGAACATGTTTGCAATTTATTTCAAAACTTTGAAAGGAGCATGGTTATAAGTATGATTTCTAGTCAGGTGATCAAAAGCAGTATTGATGAATTATACGGGATTACGAAGGTAGAGCTGGGTGTTTTTGATTTGGATGGCATGGCGGTGGCCTCTACCTTTGGCTGTGAAGGCATTTCCAAGGACCTTATCACCAATTTTGCAGCGGCGTCTGCGGACAGCCAGGTGATAGGGAGGGAGCATCTCCTGAAGGTCAGAGATGAGGGGGAGGCTGTGTATGTTCTTATTGCCCGAGGAGAAGGGGAAGGAGTTTATATGATTGGAAAGCTGGCTGTATGTCAGCTTCAGAATCTGATCATTGCGTACAAGGAAAGGCTTGACTGCAACAGCTTCTTTCAGAATCTTCTGCTGGATAACTTGCTTTTAGTGGATGTGTATAACAGGGCCAGGAGGCTTCATATAGAGGCGTCAGCACGCAGAGTCATTATGATACTGGAAACCGAAAATGGAAAGGATGGAGCTGCTGCGGAACTGCTGCGGGGGATGTTTTCAGCCCGGTGGGGGGACTATATTACTGCAGTGGATGAAAGGAATGTGGTCCTGGTCAAGGCTATGGAAGCAGGGGAGGGCTATGAGGAGGTTGAGCATACGGCTCAGGTGATCGTGGATATGATGAATACAGAAGCCATGATGAATGTGAAGGTTGGCTATGGAACTATCGTAAATGAGCTGAAGGATCTGTCCAAGTCCTTTAAGGAAGCTAAGATGGCCCTGGAGGTAGGCAGGATTTTTTACGCGGAAAAAAGAGTGAATGCCTATAATACTCTGGGGATAGGCCGCCTTATTTACCAGCTTCCTGTGAACCTGTGTAAGATTTTCATAGAGGAAATATTCGGAGGACGCACAGCAGCTGATTTTGATGAAGAGACTCTTACTACCATATATAAATTTTTTGATAATAATCTCAACGTATCCGAGACTGCCAGGCAGCTTTTCGTCCACCGAAACACTCTGGTCTATAGGATAGAAAAGCTGGAAAAGGCTACAGGATTGGATGTCCGGACATTTGATGATGCCCTGACCTTCAAGATAGCCCTCATGGTGGTAAGCTATATGAAGCATCTGGAAAGCCTGGAATTTTAGTAAAAATCTCCGCATATTAGAGAGGGAGGAGGAATAAAATGAGATAGCTGTAATTCCGGACAGGCGTGGGAGGATGTAAGGGATCCGGAGCATACGGCAAAATATGGATGCGGAGGCTGAGAAATGTGTGTTTATGATAAGAGAATCGTTTATTTATCCTGTATGGAATATGGCAGCAAAATAAAAAGGGCCGGCTTTGCGAAAATGGAGTTCAGGGATACAGCCTGTTTCTTGGACATGCATATTTCCGGAGTGGAGGAAGCGGAAGAGGGAAAATATGATATATATGTAACCTCCTATGAGGGACAGGAGTGTTCCATTGGGAGAATCCTGTTATACAGAGGGAAGGGTGACTATAGGGCCAGCTATGCTGACGGCATGCTGGAGGAAAAAGGAATAGGCTGCAGAGAAATAGAAAAAATATACATCGGGCTGTCCCATGGTCTGCAAATCCAGGGGAAAACGGGGTTTAAGGAAGACAATAAGGAGAGGGCAGTCCGGGAACAGAAGACAGATACGGGAGAAACCGAGAAGAAAAAGAGCAGAATCCCTGAGACCAAGGCGGCAGAAATAGGGGAGGAAAGGACAGACCTTCTGACGGAAAGAATTTCCCCGGCGGAAATCAGGATAGAGGAAGTCATATTAAATGATAAGTGGGCACAGCTTTGCCAGACCTATCCGGTGGTTCATCCTTACGAGGATGAAAGGGAGTACATATCCATACAGCCCAAGGATTTTGTGATCATGACCGGAGACTACCAGCATCTGGCCAATAACAGCTTTCTGCTCCATGGATTTTATAACTACAGGCACCTTATTCTGGGGAGGGAATGGCAGGGAGATTGTTTTTACCTTGGGGTTCCGGGAGTCTATTATGAGCGCGAAAAAATGGTGGCAAGAATGTTTGGGTTTGAAGCCTTTGAATGCAGTGGGGGAAGGGCAGAGGCAGGAAGATTTGGCTATTACCTGAGAAAAGTAAATATATAATAATACCGTGCGTTCTGTGTTGAGCAAAACCAATATACGTTACCTTTACAGCCAACTCCGCCAGGCACCCTCACGGCACATGGAAGGTTCTGCTTAGTGCTGCTTTGTTCCCAACCTGACACGATTCACAGATTCCCATTGCGTGAGACCCAAACTTCAACGCCGCTTATAAAGGGCAGCTATACCAGCTAAAACCCGCGACAGAACATCACCCCTACTAGAGCGGATTGTAGGTACAGGACACCGCTAACGCCCCGGCTGCACGGTCTATTTAGTATACTGTTTTTTTTGCATTTTGTCAATCTTATTCCGCAATCTCAGTTCCTTAAAAAAAAGAATGAGCAGCTGACTGCATTCCTCCTCCAGAATTCCCCGGCTTACTTCAGCCTGATGGTTGAACTGGGGCATCTCCAGGATATTGAGAATGGAGCCGCCGCAGCCGGCCTTGGGATTCATGCTTCCCATCACAACACGGGAGACACGGGCCTGAATGATTGCACCGGCGCACATCTGGCAGGGTTCCAGCGTAACATAGAGGGTGCAGCCCTCCAGACGCCAATCGCCGATCTTTTTGCTGGCCCTGCGGATGGCGGTGATCTCCGCATGGGAAAGGGTGTTTTTGTCGGTATTCCGGCGGTTGTAGCCCCTGCCGATGATTTTGCCTTCATAAACGATGACGCAGCCAATGGGAACCTCTCCCAGCAGATAAGCTTTTTTCGCCTGCTTTAAAGCTTCTTTCATGTATTTTTCATCTATCTCCATAAATCACCTCGTTTTTGGGTAGCATATATTTGCCGTCACTGTTGGCGGAATGAACAGTAACATTCAGTATAATATAAATCAGCATTTACGGCAATATCCTGGTGCAAAAAGGCCCGGAATATGCTATAATACAAAGGCTGGGATACAAATGTAATATAAGGAAAGAGGCTGGGAATCAGGATCTTGAAAGGAGCATGGTTATAAATATGGAAATGATAATTTTAGGCGGCGGATTGTTGGTCATTATTGTTGCTGTTATTATTGCAGCGGTTACTTCTGTTGTGGCAGGTGTGGCAGCCAGTGAGGAGGATTCCAATATGTGAAAAGTATGAAGGTTTGTTTAGATTTTCTTTATAAATAGTTTTGAATGTTTACACAATACGGACACAATTATAAGCTAATCTATATTACAGATAGTTGATATGACTATTTAAAACTCACTATCTCCCCCTCATAAGAAGAGAAAAAGACTCTGCATCAGCAGAGTCTTTTTCTCAATTTATATATACGGGAAGATTTTTGAGTAGCCAACCTGTAAAAATATTGGTAATATAGAAGATAGAAACGATTACTATAATGATTAACGGAGACATCGGAAGAGATGGAAAGCCTGAAAAGTGTAAGTGAAGCATTGCATAATAAAGGTCGGGAAGGAGCAGAGCATGGCGGCAAATCAGAGAAGCTGGAGAAGGCTTCCCTCCTGGCTGACAGAGTGATGAAGCTGGCCAGGGACAACATCCTGGTAAACCTGCGTTTTCTGGATGTGGCCCTGTCCGGGCTGAGCGCTGAGACCCGTCCGGGACTGGATGGAGCGGCAGCCGATGGGAAGCTGCTTTGTTATGATCCTGTGTGGCTGCTGCTGCAGTATAAACTGGAGCCCCATTATCCGGTCAGACTGTATCTGCACAGCCTGTTCCACTGTGTTTTTTATCATGGCTTCCAGTGTAAGGAGAGGGAGGAGGAACTGTGGGATCTGGCAGCAGATGCAGCGGTGGAAAGCGTGATTCTGGAGCTGGATCTGCACATGGCCGCTCTGGGAACGGATGCGGAGGCCAGGAACAAGCTGTATTATCTGAAGCAGGATGCGGGAATGCTGACGGCAGAGCGGATCTACCGCTATCTGAAGCACAATCCTGTCACGCCGGGGGAAAAGGCGCAGTGGCAGCGGCTGTTCTGCAGGGATAAACACATTTACTGGAGACAGCCGGAAGAGCTGGTGGTTACAGATGCCCAGTGGAAGAAGATCAGTGAAAGGATCAAGGCTGACTTAAAATCCTTTTCCGGGGACAGGAATCCTTCCGAGAGTCTGGAAAAAAATCTGGCGGAAGCAACTAGGGACAGATATGACTATGCAGATCTGCTCAGACGTTTTACCGTGATGGGCGAGGAACTGCAGGTTAATGAGGAGGAATTTGATTATATTTATTATACTTATGGACTTTCCTCCTATGGCAATATGCCGTTGATAGAGCCGTTGGAATATAAGGACAGGAAGAAGGTGAAGGAATTTGTGATCGCCATAGATACCTCCGCTTCCTGCAGGGGAGAGCTGGTAAAGGAGTTTATCAGAAAAACCTATTCTATTCTGAAGGGAACCGAATATTTTTTTCAAAAAATAAATGTGCATATTGTACAGTGTGACAGTGAGCTGCAGAGCGATACTAAGATTACCTGTGAGAAGGATTTTGAGGAGTTTATGAGAAACGGCAGGCTGAAGGGGTTCGGCTCTACCGATTTCAGGCCCGTATTTGAGTATGTGGACAGGCTGGCTGAAACAGGAGAGTTTGAGAATTTAAAGGGACTGATTTACTTTACTGACGGCTATGGAATTTACCCCACGCAGATGCCCTCCTATGACACAATTTTTGCATTTTTGGAGGAGGACTACAGGCGGCCGGAGGTTCCGCCATGGGCAATCAGGGTGGTTCTGAGTGAGGAGGAGATAGAGCAGGATGAATATTAAGCAGGCAAAGGAGTATATCAGGAATACGGTGGATTTATATCTCAAAAAGGATGAATTCGGCGAGTACAGGATTCCGGTGGTGAGGCAGAGGCCTATTTTTTTGCTGGGAGCACCGGGGGTGGGCAAGACAGCAATTATGGAGCAGGCTGCTCAGGAGCTTGGCATTGCATTGGTTTCCTATTCTATGACCCACCACACCAGACAGTCTGCGCTGGGACTGCCTTTTATAGTAGAAAAGGAGTATGGCGGGGAGAAATATCAGGTATCAGAGTACACAATGAGTGAAATTATTGCTTCCATCTATGATGTTATGAGGGATAGCGGAATCCGGGAGGGCATTCTCTTTCTGGACGAAATCAACTGTGTGTCGGAAACCCTGGCACCGTCCATGCTGCAGTTTTTGCAGTATAAGGTGTTCGGCAGGCACAGAGTGCCGGAGGGCTGGGTCATCGTAACAGCAGGTAATCCCCCGGAGTATAACAAATCCGTCAGGGAATTTGATGTGGTGACCATGGACAGGCTGAAGGTACTGGAGGTGGAGGCAGATTATTCTGTGTGGAAGGAATATGCCCTGGAGCGTGGACTGCACAATGTGGTTACCAGCTATCTGGATCTGAAAAAGGAACATTTTTACAGGATAGAAACTACGGTGAAGGGACGATCCTATGTGACTGCCAGAGGATGGGAGGATCTGTCTCAGATGCTTTTTCTGTATGAGGAGGAAAAGCTGCCTGTGGATGAGACGCTGGTGGGGCAATATCTGCGCAGCGAACGGGTAGTAAAAGAGTTTACGGCCTACTATGATCTGTACAATAAATATAAGAAAAACTATCATATAGAAGAGATTCTGGAGGGCAGGCTTCCTGAGGAGGCACTCCTCCGGGCCGGAGCCGCCGCCTTTGATGAGCGGCTGTCTCTGTTAAGCATGCTGATAGACAGAATGCAGAGTGAGATGAAGGAAAGAATGGAGGCTGCCGATTATCTGAGTGAGCTGGCGGTTCAGCTGAAAGCAGTCCCTGTGGGGATGGCCGGGGAAACTGCTCCGGGAGCGGTGGGAGACATGCTGGAACAGCAGGCAGAGAAAGCCAGAAAACGGATGGATTCTTTGAGGAGGGCCAATACTCTGTCTGATGCGGTCAGGAAAAAGTACAGAAGGGTGATCCATTTTCTGGAGGAGACAAAAAAGGAGATTTACATCGGAGATGCGGGAACGGCAGAGGAGGCTGCTGCTTATATTAAGCAGAAGTTTGACGGGGAAGTGGCCGGAATGAAAAAGGCTACAGAGACAACAAAGGAGAGGCTTCATGCTCTGTTCCACTTTGTGGAGGAGGCTTTCGCGGAAGGAAATGAGCTGCTGCTCCTGGTTACAGAGCTGACGGTGCATACGGCAAGCTCCCGGTTTATCGCTATGTTCGGCTGCGAGGACTATCGAAGGCATAATGAGAAGCTGCGGTTATCCCGGCGCGGGGAGGAGCTGCGGCAGGAGATTGAGAGGCTGGAGCTGTAAGGAAGAGGAAAAAGAGGGAAATGAAAAGGAGTGCAAAGAGAGTGGAGACCCCCCAGGGGAGTCTGGAATATATCCTTGGGAGGGAAGGAGGCTGTGTTGTGGTCACAGGCTGCAGCGGTTGGGATACAGAACTGCGGATTCCTGCTGCAATAGAGGGGTTGCCTGTGACGGTCATCGCAAAAAAAGCCTTCCTCAGCAGGAAGCAGCTGAGGAGAGTGGTGCTGCCGGAGACGGTTGAGGAGATCGGAGACTGGGCATTTGCCTATTGCACCAATCTGGAAAGTGTATGGATGCCGAGAAAAAAATGTACGCTGGGCAGCCGTATTTTTATGGAATGTCCCGGTATCCGCCGTTTGTTCCTCTATGAGGGCGGCAGAGAGGAGAAGAATCCTGCCAAAGCCTCTGAGAGAGAGGAGCAGACAGCGGCTCTGTTGGCAGCCAGTGCAGCTTTGCTGGAGGCGGAGTATCTGATGGATCCTATGGAGGCTGGCACCGGGCCCTGGCTGCAGAAATGGGATGCCAGGATGCTGCAGATGCTGCGGGCTGAGGATGGTGAGGGTTATACCAAAATGATACTCTGCGGAGAGGAGGATGCGGGAAGCAGTATGGAAATCTATCTCAACCGCAGGAGAAAGAGTAAGGTGCGTCTGGCCTTGCTGCGTCTGATGAATCCTCTGGAATTGTCGGGTGAGAGGGCACAGGAGCTGAGGGAGTATCTGGCGGCCCACACCAGGGGCTGCGAGTCGGAGGAGACCTGGGAGGTGATCCTAGGTGAGCACGGCCATGAACAGAAGTATTTTGAACTATTTACTGAGATCGGCGGCATAACAGAAGAAAATTTCCATGCCGTATTGACGGATATGGGGAACGAATATGCCGAAATGAAGGCCTTTCTGATCCGATACAGGGAAGAGAAAATGGAGTGTAAGGATTTCTTTGAGACGCTGTCGCTGGAGGGCTGGTAAAAGCAGCAGGAGGAAAGGTGTGCTGCGCGCAGGGACTCCTGACTTGGGAAGGAGAGAGGTGAAAAGGGATGGATGATGAGAAGCTGATAGATGAGATATTGAACCATCTGGATGGAGAAACCCGAATGGGGGTGAAGCGGATGAGTGTGGAGGTGGACGCGCACAGCAGCGCTCCCGCCAGGGTATCCCGCAAATGCTGCAATATGTATGGACGGCCGGCCAGTGAAACGGTAGGGCTGCTGGACTGTTATACCGACCTGAATGCCGGACGGCCGGATAATGAATAGGTCAGGAGACATAAG
>JALESH010000048.1 GCA_022781985.1 Lachnospiraceae bacterium
GGCGGAAAATAAGGTGAAGGCAAGTAAAACGGCACAGGTACTGGCAGCAATCCTGCTGGTGGCCTTTACCCTCAGCTCTTTGATCGTAGGTGCACGGCTCAGCAGGAAGCTGATTGACAGTATTATGATTCCTCTGAATGCCATCAGAAAGGCAGCCCAGGATATTGCAGAGGGCAGGCTTTTTATAGAAATCGACTGTGCTGCGGAGGATGAGATCGGGGAGGTGGCCAAGTACCTCAGAGAGTCTGTCCATAAGGTTGCCGGGTACATAAAGGATATAGATGAAAGCATGGAGAAGATGGCGGGAGGCAGCTTTGATATATCTCAGGAGCTGAATTTCCAGGGAGATTTTAAGAACATTGAGTTGTCCCTGATGAATTTTACGGACAGGATTTCCCTCAGCATATATGAAATAGGCAGGACTGTCAGTGAGGTTTCTCAGGGCACAGAGCAGATTGCCAAAGCTATCCAGGTACTTTCCACCGGCTCCACGGAGCAGTCCGGCATCGTGGATACCCTGTCGGATACGGTCAGGGAGGTGACGGAACGGATCCAATGCAATGCCCGGAATGCCCTGGATATCAGCAGGGAGGTGGGCAGGGTGACAGAGAGTATTCAGGCAGAAAATAAAAAGATGCAGGAGGTGGTAGAGGCTATGGAGCTGATCAACGATTCCTCCATGGAAATAGAAAAAATTATCAGCACCATCAACGACATTGCTTCCCAGACCAACCTGCTGGCACTGAATGCTTCCATAGAGGCAGCCCGGGCAGGGGAGAGTGGAAAGGGGTTTGCCGTGGTGGCCGACTAGGTCAGTGTCCTGGCGGGCCAGAGTGCAGAGGCGGCAAAGACCACAGCCCGTTACATACAGGCTGCCCTCCAGGCAGTAAAGGCAGGGAAAATCGCAGCGGATGAGGCTGCCATCAGACTGGATGGGGTGGTGTCCGATGCCAACGCTATCACCGGAAGGGTGGATAACATAGCCCTTGTATCCAATGAACAGGCTGATGCGGTAAAGCTGATCAGCGGGGATATCAGGGAGATCAACAGGGTATTGGAGGCCAATGCCGCCACCTCTCAGGAATGCTCGGCAGCCAGCGAGGAGCTGGCGGAAAGGGCGAAGGTGTTAAAGGAGCTTGTCATGCTGATCGAGCTGAAGAAAGCATTTTAGAAGCTGCAGTAAGAATACCCTACGGGATTCCGGCGAAGGAAAGCCAGAGGAATGGGTTTTGAAGCAGAATTGATTGAATATAGAGATAAAGTGTGATAGAATAGGAAAGCGTATTTAACAGCACAAAGATGGTACTGAAAAGCTGAAAAGCCTATAAATAAAGGAGAAAATGGAATGATGGAACAGTACAAGCAGGACTTTATCCAGTTCATGGTAGACAGCCAGGCACTTCAATTTGGTGAATTTACTTTAAAGAGCGGACGGAAATCACCGTTTTTTATGAATGCGGGGGCCTATGTGACAGGCACCCAGCTGGAGAAGCTGGGAGAATACTATGCCAGGGCTATCCACGATAATTACGGACTGGATTTTGATGTGCTCTTCGGACCGGCTTATAAGGGGATACCCCTGAGCGTAGCGGCAGCCATGGCGCTCAGCCGTATCTATGACAGGGACGTGAGATACTGTTCCAACAGGAAGGAAGAAAAGGATCACGGAGATACGGGCATCCTTTTGGGCAGCAAGCTCAGGGATGGGGACAGGGTGGTGATCATTGAGGATGTCACCACCTCCGGCAAGTCCATTGAGGAGACCTTCCCTATCCTGAAGGCACAGGCGGATGTGGAGATTGTGGGACTGATGGTTTCCCTTAACAGGATGGAAAGAGGCCGGGGAGAAAAGAGCGCACTCTGTGAAATCAGGGAAGAGTACGGTTTTGATGCCAATGCCATAGTGACAATGGAGGAGGTAGTGGATTACCTGTATAACAGGCCCTGTCACGGTAAGATATACATTGACGATGAATGCAAGGCGAGAATAGATGCATATTATGAGCAGTATGGTGCAAGATAGGAGGTAGTCCCGGATGGAAGAGAAGATCTATAAGATGATGAGCGGTTCCGGAGCGCTCAATATTGCGGTGGGCGTGGTTACCCTGATCGGAGGTATTACAGGAGGCGTCCTTCTTATCATCAGCGGAGCCAGGCTGCTGGCCAGCAAATCAAAAATATTGTTTTGATGCGGATGGGCACTCCTTTGTGAGGGGGTGCCCATTCAAAGATTCATGTGGAGGTATGCCATGTTCCGTAAGAATAATCACAGGGAGGGCAAAAAAAGCGGATATATATTTACCGTCAAAAAACATCCCGAGAAGGGAATCATGTCCATGATTCTTGGGGTAATATCTGTTCTTTCCATAGCGGCAGCCGTATATCTGGCCTATAGAAACAATGGCGACGCTGTTTTCCGGTATGGAGCGGCAGTTTTTCTGGCCACTCTGTTTTCCCTGGCAGGAATGGTGCTGGGAGTGCTTTCCAGGATGGAGAAGGACAATTACTACCTTTTTCCTCATCTGGGCATTATTCTGAATCTGATTGCGCTGGCTATGGTCAGTCTGATCTTATATGCAGGGATATAGGGCCTGCAGCATAGCATATGGAAAGGAGCAGGGGGATATTTATGGAGAGAACAGAGGATATATTGGAGCGCTATGAGCTTGGCCGGGCCCGGATCCTTGAGATAAAGGCGGAGACGGGAAGGGGATGGCTGAAGGGGGCCTATGGCCGTTATTTTTATGAGACGGCAGCATTTCTGGAAAAGATTACGGAATGCTTTTCCTATATAGAAGAGGGCGGGATGGCCCGGGCTTCTCTGGAGGAGCTGAAGCTGTTGAACAGGAGCCTGTACCAGGATGTGCTGCCGGAAAACTACGGAGCAAGCTATGCCAATCCGGCCTATGCCGCAGAATGCTGCGGAGAGGAGTATGGACAGCTTCTGTCGTTTTTATATGCAGAGCTGAGAAGCCTTATTCCCTTTGCTTTTGAACAGGACAGGTATGCACTGACCATCCGCATGGAGTTGTTTTTGGAGGTGTACAGTGCCTTTGACTGTGCTTATGGAGAAAAGGGGCAGGCGCCGGAATACAGGGAGCTGCAGCAGATCATCTACTGGTTTGTCAGCGATTATTCGGAGCCGGAAGCGGAGAAGCGGCTGAGAGAGCAGCTCTGTCCGGAGGAGGATTTTGCCCTGCGGATCATCCTGGACAGTGACCTGACGGATCTGCGCTACCTTTATTATTTCGGCGAGTATATCACAGACAAGGAGCTGGAAACAGCAGAATATTTAAACAGCATGTCCGAAGAGGCGGTCAGACAGATGGCAAATACCTACACGGAAGGCTACCGGATAGGCTTCCGGGTCTGTAACAAAGACATCACCAAAAAAAATGTGGTCAATATCCGCTACAGTCTGGGCTTTGAAAGGATGATCAGGGCAGCGGTGGAGAATTTTGCGGCCATGGGTATGGATACCACCATCTGCCGGGCAGGAGCCAGCATTTTCCGGGGGAGAGGGATTCAGAAAAATGGATATTTCGGAGCTTCGCCCAACAGGCAGTACGAATACGACCACAAGGAGGATCAGGCCCTGTATCTGGACAGCCGGTATGTGAACCGGAGACTGGAGGGGATGCGGGCTGCCTATGAGAGGCTGAAAAAGGAGGCGGCCGGATTTGGGGGGCCGGCAGTGGTGGAAATCTTTGGAGAGACACCTTTTGTGCCGGAGGCAAAGCGCCAGGTTCTTCGGCTGAGTGAAAAACAACAGAGGCTGTCAGTGGAATATGCGGCTGCAGCCGGTGCGCTGCAGAATGAATATATCCCCGGGGAGGAGAGGAGCTTTACCATCATCGCCTTTCCAACACCGGCCATCGGCAGTCGTTTTAAGGAGATTTTTGAGGAGGTCGTAAGGATCAATACCCTGGACTACGAACTCTATCAGAGGCTGCAGCAGAGGATCATCGATGCCCTGGATCAGGCAGACTATGTACACATCAAGGGAAGGGATGGAAACAGGACGGATCTGAGAGTGCAGCTGCACAAGCTGAAGGATCCGGCGGCAGAGACGAATTTTGAAAACTGCGTGGCCGATGTGAATATACCCGCAGGAGAGATTTTTACCTCGCCGGTACTGAAAGGGACGGAGGGAGTGCTTCATGTGAGCCGCGTATTCCTGAGAGAGCTGGAATACAGAGACCTGGAACTGACTTTTCGGGATGGGATGGTGGCAGCCTATACCTGCAGAAACTTTGAGACAGAGGAAGAGAACCGGAAATATATCAGAGATAATATACTTTTCCACCATGAGACCCTTCCCATGGGGGAGTTTGCCATAGGTACAAATACCACAGCCTATATGGCCGCTAAAAAATACGGAATCGAGCATAAGCTGCCTATTCTTATTGCGGAAAAGATGGGGCCTCACTTTGCGGTGGGAGATACCTGCTATTCCCATGAGGAAGATGTGATTACCTTCAATCCCGATGGGAAGGCCATTGTCGCCAGGGAAAATGAGGTATCCGCGCTGAGGAGCACCGATATGGAAAGGGCTTATTTTAACTGCCATACCGATATTACCCTTCCCTATGATGAGCTGGGCGAGTTGGCAGGCATAGCCGGGGACGGAGGAAGGATACCCGTGATCAGGGAGGGGAGGTTCGTGCTGGAAGGCTGCGAGGAGCTGAACCGACCCTTTGACTGAACAGTAAGGCAGATTACAGGACTGCATGTTTCATGCTTCCTGGCAAATATGGCTTGCGCCAAAAGTTATTTTTTAGTAAACTAGAGAAAAATGTTAAAAAGTAAGGAGAAACGAACTATGGCACAGGTTGGAATTGTAATGGGAAGTGATTCAGACATGCCGGTCATGGCAAAGGCCGCTGATATTCTGGAGGAGCTGGGGATTTCTTATGAGATGAGGATCATCTCGGCCCACAGGGAGCCGGATGTATTCTTTGAGTATGCAAATACCGCAGAGGAAAAGGGCTTCAAGGTGATCATAGCAGGAGCGGGCATGGCAGCCCATCTGCCCGGCATGTGTGCGGCTGTTTTCCCTATGCCGGTCATCGGTATTCCGATGCATACCACGTCCCTGGGGGGAAAGGATTCCCTGTATTCCATTGTTCAGATGCCCTCAGGCATACCCGTTGCTACCGTAGCTATCAACGGGGGAGCTAATGCAGGGCTTTTGGCAGCCAGGATCTTGGCTGTATCCGATCCTGAACTTCTGGATAGATTAAAGGACTACAGCAGATCTCTGAAGGAGGGCGTACAGGCAAAGGACGAAAGGCTTCAGAAGACTGGCTACAGGGATTACTCCAAATAGAGACAGAGCCTATGAGGGCAGAATGTGGGAAAGGCATGGTGAAGAGCATGGATTATAAGAAGGCCGGTGTGGATATAGAGGCAGGATATCAGTCAGTGGAGCTGATGAAAAAGTATGTGAAAGAGACGATGAGACCGGAGGTGCTGGGAGGGCTGGGCGGCTTTTCGGGTGCTTTCTCCCTAGCAGCCATCAAGGACATGGAGAAGCCCACCCTGGTATCGGGAACAGACGGCGTAGGAACCAAGCTGAAGCTGGCATTTCTGATGGACAGGCATGATACAGTGGGCATAGACTGTGTGGCAATGTGCGTCAATGATATTGCCTGCGCGGGGGGCGAGCCTTTGTTTTTTCTGGATTACATAGCCTGCGGCAGGAATTATCCTGAGAAGATCGCTGCGATAGTAAAGGGAGTTGCCCATGGCTGCCTGCAGTCGGGAGCGGCATTGATCGGAGGAGAGACAGCAGAGATGCCGGGTTTTTATCCGGAGGATGAGTATGATCTGGCAGGCTTTGCTGTAGGTGTGGTAGACGAAAAGGATATGATCACGGGAGAGAATATCCGGCCGGGAGATACTCTGGTGGGCATCGCCTCCTCCGGGGTGCACAGCAACGGATTTTCCCTGGTCAGGAAGGTATTTGAAATGACTCGTGAAGGCCTGGCTGTCTACTATGATGAGCTAGGAAGGACGCTGGGAGAGGCATTGCTGGAGCCTACCAGGATCTATGTGAAGGCATTGAAGGCAGTAAAGGAAGCAGGAGTCACCATCAAGGGCTGCAGTCATATCACAGGGGGCGGCTTCTATGAGAACATCCCCCGGATGCTGCCGGAAGGTGTCCATGCGGTAGTGAAAAAGGACAGCTATGAGGTGCCTGCCATTTTCCGCCTGCTGCAGGAGAAAGGACAGCTGGAGGAAAGGATGATGTACAATACCTATAACATGGGTCTTGGCATGGTGCTGGCTCTGGCCCCGGAACAGGCGGAGACAGCTATGGAGGCGATCAGAAAATCCGGTGAGACATCCTGCGTGGTGGGCCATGTCAGAGCCGGTGAAAAAGGAGTCACCCTATGTTGAGAGTGGTAGTATGTGTGTCCGGCGGCGGCACCAACCTGCAGGCAGTGATAGACGGTGTAAAGGCAGGCAGCATCCGGAATACGGAGATCGTGCGGGTAATCAGCAACAATAAAAATGCCTATGCTCTGCAGAGGGCGGAGGAGAATGGCATCGCTGCCGTCTGTGTTTGCCCCGCAGACTATGTCAGCCGGGAGGTATTCCACCAGGCGCTGCTGGCAGCAGTGGAGGAGGCGGAGCCGGATCTCATCGTGCTGGCAGGCTTTCTGGTGGTGATACCTCAGGAAATGACTGCCCGGTACCGGAACCGAATCATCAATATCCATCCTTCCCTGATCCCTTCCTTCTGCGGAACAGGCTATTATGGGCTGAGAGTTCATGAAGCGGCTCTGGAGAGAGGGGTCAGGCTCACAGGAGCAACGGTGCATTTTGTGGATGAGGGGACGGACACGGGCCCTATTATCCTGCAGAAGGCGGTTGAGGTCAAGGAGGGAGACACCCCTGAGGTACTGCAGAAAAGGGTGATGGAAGAAGCAGAGTGGAAGATTCTGCCCCAGGCGATTGATGAGATTGCAGGAGGGCTGATCGAGATAAAGGACGGTAAATGCAGGAGGACAGACCAATGAAGGTGTTGATAGTAGGCAGCGGAGGAAGAGAGCATGCCATAGCAGCCAGTGCGGCAAAAAGCAGCAGGGTGGATAAAATCTACTGTGCACCGGGCAATGCAGGGATCGGCGAATTGGCAGAGTGTGTGCCCATTGGACCTATGGAATTTGAAAAAATCGTGGCTTTCGCCAGGGAAAATGAAATCGACCTGACCATTGTAGGGATGGATGATCCCCTGGTGGGCGGCCTGGTGGATGAGCTGGAGAAGGCTGGGCTGAGGGTCTTCGGACCTAGAAAAAATGCGGCCATACTGGAGGGAAGCAAGGCCTTTTCCAAGGATCTGATGAAAAAATATAATATACCCACCGCTGCCTATGAGAACTTCGAGAGTCCCGGGGAGGCCATGGCCTATCTGGAAAAGGCTAGGTTCCCTATCGTTCTCAAGGCGGATGGCCTGGCTCTGGGCAAGGGAGTTCTGATCTGCCAAAACCTGGAGGAAGCCAGGGAGGGCGTAAAATCCATCATGCTGGACAGGCAGTTCGGTCCTGCCGGAAACAAGCTGGTCATAGAGGAGTTTATGCAGGGACGGGAGGTTTCCGTGCTCTCCTTTGTAGACGGCAGAACCATCAGGACCATGACCTCCGCCCAGGATCACAAGCGTGCGGGAGACGGAGATACAGGGCTGAATACAGGAGGCATGGGAACCTTTTCTCCCAGTCCTTTCTATACTGCTGAGGTGGATGCTTTCTGCAGGGAGCATATTTACCAGCCTACCGTGGATGCCATGGCAGCGGAGGGAAGAGAGTTTAAGGGCATCATTTTCTTTGGGCTGATGCTGACAGAGGAGGGGCCAAAGGTGCTGGAATACAATGCCAGGTTCGGAGACCCGGAGGCCCAGGTGGTACTTCCCCGGATGAAAAATGACATGATAGATGTGATGGAGGCCTGCATCGACGGCAGGCTGGATGAGATCGGCTTGGAATTTGAGGACAATGCGGCAGTCTGCGTGGTGCTTGCTTCGGCAGGCTATCCGGTGGAGTATGAAAAGGGATTTGTCATTCGGGGGCTGGACAGCTTCAAGGATAAGGAGGGCTATTATTGCTTCCATGCCGGTACAAAGCGGGTGGGCGAAGATATCGTTACCAACGGCGGCAGGGTATTGGGCATCACAGCCAAGGGCAGGGATCTGATGGAGGCCAGGACCAATGCATACCGGGCAGCAGAGTGGGTGGACTTCGATAATAAATACATGCGTCATGATATTGGAAAAGCGATTGATGAGGCTTGAAAATATGTCTTTGAAAGGAGCATGGTTACAGAGATGGAGAAGAAGGATTTGGCCAGAAAGGGTGCACTGGATATTTCCGGCTACAACAGGCCGTATGAATGCAAGAAGTGCGGAGGGCTGATGGTTTTTAAGGGAGTAGGAGAGTACGAGTGTGAGAATTGCCGTTATCTGGACTATGACGACTATGGCAAGGTGCGCGGCTATATCGAAAAGTATCCGGGGGCGAATCTGGCTCAGATCGCTGAGAAAACCGGAGTCAGCCAGAAGTCTATCATGCAGATGCTGAAGGAATCCAGGCTGGAGGTGTCTCAGGAATCCAGAACCTTTATGAAATGCAGCATATGCGGCGCGGATATCAGATCGGGAACCCTTTGCCTGAGATGCGAGGTGGCTTATAACAGGGGGCTGGAGGAGAGAGAACGTGCAGCCCGGAAGCTTCCAGACTGAGGAAGGCAAGGAAAGATGTGCAGAGAGGAAAAGCGAATGAAAAAGACACTTAGAGAAAAAGGATGGAGGATGGCGGCGTATGCTTTGCTGGCCGCAGTCCTTTTTATTGGCGAGCCGCTCATGGGCATGGCAGCTACGGCCACAGTTTCAGTAAGATCCGCCAAGGTGAGAAAGGAGCCCAGCACCACCAGCGATGCGGTGGCAGGAGTAGCCCAGGGAGGTACGGTGACGATTACGGAGGAGGTAAAGGACAGTGCCGGAACTGTCTGGTATAAGGTGACCGTAGATAATAAGACGGGATATATCCGTTCCGATCTGGTGAAGAAAACAGACGCTGCTTCCGGCGGCAGCGCAGGCTCCCAGACGGCATCTGCTTCCGCTACACCGGTTGCAGCCACAAAGGCATACGTAAACTATAAAAGCGTGAGGGTTCGTGCAGCAGCTTCTACTACGGCGGAAACGATGGGATCAGTCCCTCAGAACACATCAGTGACCATTGTGGGAGAGACCAAGGCCAATGACGGCAAGAAGTGGTATGAGATAGAGTATACCAATGCTTCGGGAAATGCGGCCAAGGGCTTTGTCCGGTCGGATCTGATCACCGTTGGCGAGGCACCGGCAGCACCCGCAGGGACTGGGGCGGAGCCGGCCCAGCCCCAGGCAGAGGAGCCGGAATCCGCGGAGAATCCCGAGGAGGGAGGCGCAGAGGCAGCTCCGGAGGGAGAGGGACAGACCATAGAGTCCGGGACACCTGAGGCCGGAGGTGCAGAGACACCGGCGGAAACAGCTAAACCGGATTATGAGATGGTATTTACAGAAAACAGTGAGGGTGTCAAGGAGTGGTATCTGTATGACAATATCAACGGCACCCGACAGACTCTGGCAGGACTGCTGGCAGCGGCATCTGCCGGCATGCAGGCAGCAGAGGAGGAGACAGAGCCTTTCCCCTATCAGAATGCCCTTCTCATTGGGCTGGCAGCAGCCCTGATTCTGGCCATCATAGTCATCACCCTGATGGCTTTTAAGATCAGGGATATGCGGGAGGATGCATATGGGGATTATGACAGCTATGAGGATGAAGAAGAGGAAGAGGAGGATATGTCTGCACAGGCCGCCGGAACGCAGGAGATCCGTGCACCCGGGTCGGAGGGCCGGTGGAGATCCAGAGCCTGGAAAGCATCAGATGCGGATAAAATAAATTATAATCCGGAGGAAGAGGAGCCTGAGCCCGGCAGGCCGGTCAGGGAGGAGCGGCAGCCTAAGAGAAAGGCCAAGAACTTCCTTTTGGAGGACGACGAATTTGAGTTTGAATTCCTCAATATGGATGACTGACAGGAGGGTGTACAGGCTTAGGCCTGTACGCTCTTTTGGTTATGGGGCAGTATAGGTTGACACAAACGGAGGATTGTTATAATATTACTATAACAATATGGGTGGTCTGTATCTGACAGGCAGTGTTGGAAAAGAGCGGGGTGGCCTATGATTATTGAGATAGATTTTAACAGTGATGAAGCCTTGTATCTGCAGCTTAGGAACCAGATTATCCTGGGGATTGCCACATCCAGGATCAGAGAGGGGGATGAGCTTCCTTCGGTGAGACAGCTGGCAGAGGATATAGGTATTAACATGCATACAGTGAATAAAGCATATACTGTTCTTAAGCAGGAGGGGTTTGTGAGAGTGGACAGGCGCAGGGGGGCAGTGATAGCCATTGATACAGACCGCGCAGATACGCTTGAGGAATTGAGAAAGGAGCTGAAGGTTATCTTGGCAAAAGGAAGATGCAGGAATATTTCCAGGCAGGAGGTACATGCTCTTATAGATGAAATATATCAAGATTATGGAGGAATCAACTGATGCATTCACAATTTACGGATAAAGCAAAGGCAGCGCTGCTGCTGGCAGAGAAGATTGCGGCCAGCCTGCGCCAGGGATATGTGGGGACAGAGCATATTCTGGCGGGGTTGTTAAAGGAGGGTACCGGCGTGGCGGCCAGAGTCCTGGCGGATAACGGACTGGAGGAAATCCGGCTGCTGGAGATGATCCGGGATCTGATCACACCCTCGGCAGGAGTTCCGGCTAAGGACAGGGACGGCTATTCTCCCAGGGTGCTCAAGGTGCTGGAGGAGGCTCACAGACAGGCGGAGCGTTTCAGGGCAGGCAGTACGGGGACAGAACATATTCTTCTGGCGCTGATCAAAGAGGGGGAAAATGTGGCGGTAAGGCTGATGAACACATTGGGTATATCCGTACAGAAGGTGTATGTGGATGCCCTCATTGCCATGGGAGAGGACGGATCCCTCTATAAGGAGGATCTGTCCAGGAAGCCGGGCGGCAGAAAGAAGGGAGGAGCCTCTGTTCTGGATCAGTACAGCAGGGATCTCACGGCTCTGGCAAAGGCAGGGAAGCTGGATCCGGTCATCGGCAGGGAGAATGAAATCGGCAGAGTCATTCAAATTCTCAGCAGGAGGACCAAGAATAACCCCTGTCTGATCGGTGAACCGGGGGTGGGTAAGACTGCCATCGTGGAGGGGCTGGCACTCAGGATTGTTTCCGGCGAGGTACCCCTGACCGTACAGGACAAGAGGGTACTCACCCTGGATCTGTCCGGTATGGTAGCAGGCAGCAAGTACCGCGGAGAGTTTGAAGAGAGAATTAAAAAAGTAATAAAGGAAGTCATAGAGAGCGGGAACGTGATCCTGTTTATTGATGAGATGCATACCATTATAGGTGCAGGGGGAGCGGAGGGAGCCATAGATGCCTCCAATATCCTGAAGCCCTCTCTGGCCAGAGGGGAGATCCAGCTGATCGGTGCCACTACCATTGCAGAATACAGAAAATATGTGGAAAAGGATGCGGCACTGGAGCGTCGATTCCAGCCCGTCAATGTAGAGGAGCCTACGGAGGAAGAGGCAGTTGGGATATTGAAAGGAATTGTGTGTAAATATGAGGAGCACCATAATGTGACGATTCTGGAGGAAGCCATAGAGGCGGCAGTCCGCCTTTCCAACAGATATATCAACGACAGGAATCTGCCTGATAAGGCCATTGACCTGATCGATGAGGCTGCCTCTGCGCTGCGGCTGAAGACCCTGAAGGTACCGGATAAGATGAAAGAGCTGGCAGAGCAGATCACCAAGCTGGATGTGCAGATAGAGAGATCCATACGGATGGAGGTATTCAGCCAGGCAGGAGAGCTGAAGCGGACGCAGGACGGACTGATAAAAAAGTATGACCGGATGAAGGAGAAGTTTGACCAGGCACAGCGGGAGAGAAGCTATGTGGTAGGAGAAAATGAGATTGCGGAAGTGGTGGCAATGTGGACCAAAATTCCAGTCAAAAAGCTGGCAGAAAAGGAAAGCGAGCGGCTGCTGAAGCTGGAGTCCATCCTCCATAAGCGGGTCATCGGCCAGGAGGATGCGGTGGCAGCGGTATCCAGGGCAATGCGCAGAGGACGGGTGGGCCTCCAGGATCCTGACAGGCCCATAGGCTCCTTTCTCTTTTTGGGCCCCACCGGAGTGGGAAAGACGGAGCTGAGCAAGGCTCTGGCAGAGGCTATGTTCGGATCAGAGAATGCCATGATCCGGGTGGATATGTCGGAGTACATGGAGGGCCACTCCGTATCCAAGATGATAGGATCGCCTCCGGGTTATGTAGGCTTTGATGAAGGCGGGCAGCTCAGTGAAAAGGTGAGGAGAAACCCCTACTCCGTGGTGCTCTTTGATGAGATTGAAAAGGCTCATCCGGATGTATTCAACATCCTGCTGCAGGTGCTGGACGACGGTCATATCACGGATTCCAAGGGGAGGAAGGTGAACTTTAAAAATACCATCCTCATCATGACCTCCAACGCAGGGGCACAGCGGATCGTGGATCCCAAGAATCTGGGATTCTCGGCGCAGACAGATGAAAAGAAGGACTATGACAAGATGAAGTCAGGTGTAATGGAGGAGGTAAAGCGGCTGTTTAAGCCTGAGTTTATCAACCGGATCGATGAGATCATGGTATTCCATCCCCTGAATAAGGAGAATATGAAGCAGATCATCACCCTGCTGTCCAGGAATCTGGCGAAGCGCTGCGAGGAGCAGCTGGATATCAGCCTTTCCCTGAGTCCTGCTCTGAAGGAATATATCGTAGATAAATACGCAGATTACAAGATGGGAGCAAGGCCCTTGAGAAGAGCGGTTCAAACCATGGTGGAGGACAGTCTGGCTGAGGAGATCCTGTCAGGGAGAGTCAAACCGGGAGACAGTGTTACCGCCGGCGTAAAGGATAAGAAGGTGGTTTTTCACGTAAAAAAAGAAGAGGGAAAATAAATTTTACAGTGGAATTCATGTAAGAAATATATTATACTGATACTATGTAATTCGAGTAATATTACCAAGGCGCAAAGATACTTAGGAGGACATTAGAGATGGCAGTAGTAGAAGAATTACTTCGTGCGGAAGAAGGGGGAGCGATCAGCTTCGGCAATCACAGGCTGGCTCAGAAGGCTAAGCTGGAGGATTTTAAGCATAATGGGGATTTGCTGAAGGTAAAGACCTACAAGACGATGACCAAGCTGGAAAGAAATGGGGAGTTTGTATATGAATCGGTACCGGGAACCAGCGTGACTGATTTCAGGGAGACAGAGGACGGAATCAGCTTCAAGGTGGAGGGTGACGAGGATGCACAGCTCATTGTGGGTCTTCAGGATGAAACAGAGTATGAGGTTTTTATAAATGACGAAAGCATCGGCAAGATGAGTACAAATGTGGGCGGTAAATTGAATTTGAGCGTGGAGCTTGCCGGAGCCGGTGAGGTTAGTGTAAGGGTAGTAAAATAAGAGGGATTCAGAAGCGGGGCGGTCATCATCAGGTGGTAGTTCCGCTTTTCTATATGACAGGAAAGCCCTCTGGGCAGGATTCTTTTATGCAGATATGATCAAAGGAGTATAATATAACATGGCGAAAGGGAAGAATACAACTGTATTTTTTTGTCAGGAATGCGGTTATGAATCGGCCAAGTGGATGGGACAGTGTCCGGGCTGTAAGGCCTGGAATACCCTTGTGGAGGAAAGGGTAACTGCTGCCGTGAAGGGCAGGGGAGGCACTGCAGGGATGGGAACAGGTGTGGGACGGCCGGAGCCTGCCAGGCTTTCCCAGGTATCCATGGGCAGTGAGGAAAGGATCAGTACAGGGCTGGAGGAACTGGACCGGGTACTGGGAGGAGGGATCGTCCCGGGCTCCCTTACACTGGTAGGCGGAGATCCCGGTATAGGAAAATCCACCCTCCTGCTGCAGGTCTGTCAGAGGCTGGCCAACGGAGGGTATCAGGTACTGTATATTTCCGGAGAAGAATCCCTCCGGCAGATTAAGATCCGGGCCAATCGGGTGGGGGAGTTCAGCGACAACCTGCTGCTGCTCTGCGAGACTAACCTGGAGGTGGTGGAAGGGGTGATACGGCATATGGAGCCCACGGTGGTTATCATTGACTCCATACAGACCATGTATAGTGAGCAGGTCTCTGCTGCTCCGGGCAGTGTGTCCCAGGTGAGGGAGTCTACCAATCTGTTTCTGCAGCTGGCAAAGGGACTGAATGTTTCCATCTTTATCGTGGGACACGTTACAAAAGAAGGGACAGTGGCAGGCCCCAGGGTATTGGAGCATATGGTGGATACCGTGCTCTACTTTGAAGGGGACAGGCATGCCTCCTATCGTATCCTCAGAGGAGTTAAGAACCGCTTCGGCTCCACCAATGAGATTGGCGTGTTCGAAATGAGGGAGGAAGGACTGATTCAGGTGCAGAATCCTTCCGAATTTATGCTCAGCGGACGGCCCGAGGGTGCCAGCGGTTCGGTGGTGGCCTGCTCCATGGAAGGAACCAGGCCGCTGCTGCTGGAGATACAGGCCCTGGTCTGTGGCAGCAGCTTTGGGATTCCCAGACGGCAGGCCATAGGAACCGATCTGAACAGAGTCAATCTGCTCATGGCAGTGCTGGAAAAGCGGGTGGGTCTGCAGATGTCTGCCTGTGATGCCTATGTCAATCTGGCCGGAGGAATCAGAATCGCAGAGCCGGCCATAGATCTGGGGATTGTGATGGCATTGGTCTCCAGTTTTAAGGGCAGGGCCATAGACCACAGAATGCTGGTATTCGGCGAGGTGGGTTTAAGCGGTGAGGTGAGGGCAGTGAGTATGGCCGGACAGAGGGTACAGGAGGCACGGAAGCTGGGCTTTGCCAGCTGTGTGGTACCGGCCGTGTGCATGGACAGCATAAAAGATGCAGAGGGGATAAAGGTGATAGGTGTAAAATCTGTCCGGGATGCCATTGATTTGATCTGACTGATTTGAGAAAGGCATGGAATTGTTTTATGAGAAAGCTGTTAATCTATCTGGGGGATTATAAAAAGGAGACGGTGCTGGCCCCCCTGTTCAAGATGCTGGAGGCCTCCTTTGAATTGCTGATTCCTCTCATTATGGCCCAGATTATCGATGGGGGAATCGCTGATGCTGACAGAGGGTTCATTCTTCAAATGTGCCTGCTCATGACGGTGCTGGGGATCATCGGCCTGGTGTGCTCTGTTACGGCTCAGTTTTATGCGGCCAAGGCAGCAGTGGGATTTTCTGCCGATTTGAAGCATGCCCTGTTTCAGCACATACAGAGCCTGTCCTTTTCGGAGATAGATGCCATAGGCACCCCTACGCTGATTACCCGGCTGACCAGTGACGTGAATCAGGTGCAGTCCGGCATCAATCTGGTGCTGCGTCTGTTTCTGCGTTCGCCCTTTATCGTATTGGGAGCTATGGTGATGGCATTTACCATCGATGTTTGGGCTGCCCTGGTTTTTGTGGTGGCCATTCCCCTGCTTTGCCTGGCAGTATTCGGGATCATGCTGATCAGCATGCCCCTGTACAGAAGGGTGCAGGGAGGCCTGGACAGAATCCTGGGCATGACCAGAGAGACCCTGACCGGTGCCAGGGTGATACGGGCTTTCTGCAGGGAGGAGGAGGAGATCAGGCAGTTTCAGGAACAGAATAAGGCCCTGAGCAGGATGCAGATGTTTGTAGGCAGAATATCGGCACTGATGAATCCGGTGACCTGCGTGATCGTCAACGGAGGGGTGATGGCCCTGGTCTGGTCAGGAGCCCTGCGGGTGGAGGGCGGCTATCTCACCCAGGGTGAGGTGATCGCCCTGGTCAGCTATATGTCACAGATTCTGACAGAGCTGATCAAGCTGGCCAATCTGATCATCACGGTCACTAAGGCATTTGCCTGCGGAGACAGGCTCCAGGCTGTGCTGGAGACAGAGCCCGGCATGCAGGCCGGGAGAGGTTCGGGACAAGCTGAGGCTGCGGCCGCGGCCGGACAGAGGCCGGGATCCGCCGGGCGGTCTCCTGCAGAGGAACAGGAGGAAGCGGTCTGCTTCGACCATGTCTGCCTGACCTATCAGGGGGCAGGAGCAGAGGCATTGACGGATATCAGCTTCCGGGTGAAAAGGGGACAGACTGTGGGTATCATAGGAGGCACAGGCTCCGGCAAGTCCTCTCTGGTCAGCTTGATACCCAGATTTTACGATGCCACAAAGGGCAGCGTCAGGATCCATGGTGTGGATGTCCGGGAATATTCCCTGAAGGAGCTGAGGGAAAGGATCGGCATGGTGATGCAGAAGGCGGTGCTGTTCCAGGGCAGCATAAGGGAAAATCTGCTATGGGGAAAGCAGGATGCATCGGAGGATGAGATGTGGGAGGCCCTTGAGACGGCTCAGGCCAGAGAGTTTGTGGAGGCAAAGGAGGGAGGCCTGGATGCACCGGTGGCTCAGGGCGGAAAGAATCTGTCGGGAGGTCAGAGACAGCGGCTTACCATTGCCAGAGCACTGGTGAGGAAGCCGGACATCCTAATTCTGGACGACAGTGCTTCGGCTTTGGATCTGGCCACGGATGCAAGGCTGAGAAGAGCGATCCGGGAGCTGGAGGACGATCCCGCCGTATTTATCGTCTCCCAGAGGACGGCCTCAGTACTTCATGCTGACCTTATCATTGTCCTGGAGGATGGACGGATCGCTGGTCTGGGTACTCATAAGGAATTGCTGGAAACCTGCAGGGTATACAGGGAAATCCATGATTCCCAGTTTAAAAAGGAGGGAAGACATGATGGAAGGTAGGAACAGGCAAAAGAAAATCCTGCTCAGGGTATTGTGGTATATCAGAAGATACTGGTTTTATCTCTGTGTTTCGATTCTGATGGCGGCATTGACGGTAGTCCTTACCCTGTATCTGCCTATTCTCACCGGAGCTGCCATTGATCTTATTGTGGAAAAAGGACGGGTGGATTTTGCGGGTATTTTTCAGCTGCTGAAGAGGATGGCAGCGGTGACGGCGGGTACGGCAGCTGCCCAGTGGGTAATGAATGTGTGCAGCAACAGGATGACCTACGCTGTGGTCAGGGATATACGGGAAGAGGCATTCAGAAAGATAGAGGTGCTTCCGTTAAAATATATAGACAGCCATGCCCATGGTGAGGTGGTCAGCAGGGTGATCGGGGATGCAGACCAGTTTGCAGACGGACTTCTGATGGGATTTACCCAGCTCTTTACAGGGGCAGCCACTATCCTTGGCACTCTGGCCATCCTGCTGAACATCAATATGGGTATAGCGGCAGTGGTGGTCTGCATCACACCGGTATCCTTCCTGGTGGCCGGATTTATTGCAAGGAAGACCTTCCATATGTTCCGGCTGCAGTCGGAGACCAGAGGGGAACAGACTGCCCTTATCGATGAGATGGTGGGCGGTCAGAGAGTGGTGCAGGCCTTTGGCCATGAGGAAGAGGCCATGGAGCGTTTTGATGAGATCAATGCCAGGCTCAGGGACTGCTCCTTAAGGGCTATCTTCTTTTCCTCCCTCACCAATCCTGCTACCCGTTTTGTGAACAGCCTGGTATATACGGGAGTTGGTCTCACCGGAGCCTTTCTGGCTATCCGGGGAGGGATCAGCGTAGGAAAGCTGTCCTGTCTGCTCAGCTATGCGAATCAGTATACAAAGCCCTTTAATGAGATCTCGGGAGTGATCACGGAGCTGCAGAATGCGCTGGCCTGCGCCGGAAGGCTCTTTGATCTGATCGAGGAGGAGCCACAGCGGCCGGATGCGGCCGATGCATGGGTGCTGAGCGGGGCAGAGGGCAATATCTGCCTCAAGGAGGTGTGCTTTTCCTATGTGCCGGACAGGATGCTGATCCGGAATTTTAATCTGAGGGTGAAGCCGGGGCAGAGGGTGGCCATTGTGGGCCCTACCGGCTGCGGCAAGACTACCATCATCAACCTGCTGATGCGCTTCTATGATGTGGACAGCGGGAGCATCCGGGTAGAAGGAAGGGATATCCGGGATGTGACGAGAAGGAGCCTGCGCAGCTCCTATGGAATGGTGCTCCAGGAAACCTGGCTGAAAAGGGGGACGATCAGGCAGAATATTGCCATGGGGAAGCCGGAGGCTTCCGAGGAGGAAATTCTGGAGGCGGCCGTGGCAGCCCATGCCCACAGCTTTATCAGACGCCTGCCGGAGGGTTACGATACGGTGCTCCCGGAGGATGGAGGCAGCCTTTCCCAAGGACAGAAGCAGCTGCTGTGTATTGCCAGAGTCATGCTCTGCCAGCCGGACATGCTGATCTTGGATGAAGCAACTTCATCCATTGATACCAGGACCGAACTGAAGATCCAGAATGCCTTTGCCAGACTGATGGAGGGGAGAACAAGCTTCATTGTAGCCCACAGGCTCTCTACCATCCGGGAAGCCGATGTGATCCTGGTCATGAAGGATGGAAATATTATAGAGCAGGGAAATCATGAGACCCTGCTGGCCGAAGGCGGCTTCTATGCGAAGCTGTACAACAGCCAGTTTGCAGTATAGACGGGGATTTCAGCGTTTCTTGTTCCTGGGGCGCAGGGTGAACAAAAAGCCCAGCTCTTCATCCTTGTAGATAAGGAAGCAGAGAATACAGAGCAGAGCCATGCCGATGCACACATAGCAGTCGGCGGCATTGAACTTGGGGAAATCAATGGGAACAAAATAGATAAAATCAACCACATATCCATGGGAGACTCTGTCGATCAGGTTGCCGATACCTCCGCTTATGATAAGAATAAACGCAGCCTTCAGCGGCAGATAACGGCCTCCCCTGGGTATATGAAAGTATTTGAAAACCAAAAAGAGCATAATCAGGCCGGTGAGGCCGATCAGGAAGCTCTGCCTGCCTGAAAAAATGCCGAAGGCCGCACCTGTATTTTCAAGATAGGAAAATTCCAGGATGCCGGGAATCAAGGGATAATCGGCTTGTCCTCTGAGCCGGTCTGCGGACAGAAGCTTGGTGGCTTGGTCTATATAAATCAGCACGGACAGGACAAAGATGACGCATATTTTTTTTGAGATATTTTTCACGATAACCCTCCTTCTGGCCTGTGTAAGATCAGTACTGTATAAGAAAAGAGCACTGATAAACCTGAATTATCAGTGCTCTTTGATTGTATCATTGTTTAAGTGAAAAGACAAGCTTTAAAATTCCCGAAGCAGTGGGTCAGGTTTGATCCTGGGATGATCCTCCGGCTTATCCTCCGCTTTGCAGTCAGGCATATAGTCCGGCCTGCAGTCCGGCTTACATTCCGGCTTGTGGGGCTTGTGCCCGCAGTCATCCAGGATGGGTTTGATGAGGTCCAGCTTAGATTTCAGGACGATTTCCAGGTTGGTGATCTTATCCACCATATCCTCTACGGATTTATTGATGACGATCAGGTCTTCACAGCTACAGTCCTCCATTTTCACAGCTTTCTGTAATTTTTCTCCTTCCGCATTGAGGATCCGCATTGAGGATATGGGAAATGGCAGTTTCCTCCAGGGCGATGGATTGGAGCAGGGAGGCTGCGGCACAGCATTTGTCAAGATCCTTGCATTTGATTTCAGGCATACTCATATTTTATTATTCCTTATTATTTTTTTAATGTTTTAATATAGTATATGTGCCGGAAGTCGGATAGTGCAAAAGGAACATCGTAAATTGTTGTATTTTCTGGCGCAGGGGCTTTGCAGGCCCGGGCTCCCTTTCTGCAGATGCCTCAGGCAGAGATTACGGCAGAAATATAATTTACATTTTCCGAAAAATATTATATACTGGAGTAGTCTTACTCCTTGGCCTCAGGCTTCAAGGAAGGGTAAACCTATGATAATAAATAAAAGGTGGTAGTAATCATGGCATTATTAAAGCAATGGCACGGGATGGCCTATTCGGAGACAGCAAACAAGGGTGACTTACAGAGGCTTTGGACAACATATTTTCAGAAGGAAAAGGATATTTATGCAGAGCTTTTGAAAAATCCCGATGAGGTCGTGGAGGGAACGGTAAAGGAGCTGGCAGACAGATTCGGTGTGGACCTTATGACCATGACGGGATTTCTGGACGGCATCAACGAAAGTCTGAAGGAGGCCAATCCCATCGAAGAGATGGAGGAGGATACTAGGGTAAATCTGGGCTTCGATAAGGAACTTCTCTATAAGAATATGGTGGCTGCAGGGGCGGACTGGCTGTATGGGCTGGAAGCCTGGATGGAAATCCTTGACGAGGAGACAAGAAAGAGGCTTTACAGAGAGCAGAAATCTTCTACTACGGTGGTAAAGGGAGAAAAGATCTATCCCAATGATCCCTGTCCTTGCGGCAGCGGCAAAAAATACAAGAAATGCTGCGGCAGAAAGTAGCAGATGGAGAGCGTAGCTTTTCAGGCGAATGGGTAAAATAGGGTCTTTACAAATCGGAAATCCTGTCATAAAATAAAAACAGATGTAAAGCTCCTGAGCAGTGATTAAAATATGGCGAACACAGTGAAGAGAAGAGTAAGATGTCAGAAGCCCCAGAGAGGGATACCTATTCCGGCAGAGTCGGTGCAGACTCAGTCCGTTTCGGAAGGTGCTGAAAGTATCCTGGTGGAAGGCATACGAAAACCGGCTCTGAGTGATCCTAATACGATCCGGTGGCCCCGTTACAGGCCAGATTGAGAGATCCCTGTTCTCTGCGGCGTTTGCCTGCAGACTATGGATATGACGATATTTTTGTACGAAACAGGGGAAAAAGGGTGGAACCGCGTAAACGATTATTTGCGTCCCTTACATTGCAGCTGCAGTGTAAGGGATTTTTTTCGTAAAGAATAAAGGAGAGGATAAGACATGAAAATCACATTGAAGGACGGAAGCTGTAAGGAATATGCAGCACCTATGAGCATCATTGATATCGCGGCAGATATCAGTGAAGGGCTGGCAAGAGCTGCCTGTGCAGGTGAGGTAGACGGCCGGGTGGCGGATCTGCGCACGGTGGTAGAGCAGGACTGCAGACTGAATATTCTGACTGCCAATGATAAGGAGGGACTGAGGGTGGTGAGACATACTGCCTCCCATGTGCTGGCTGAGGCGGTAAAGCGTTTGTATCCCGATGCCAGGCTGGCTATCGGCCCCAGCATTGATACCGGCTTCTATTATGATTTTGAGCATGAGCCCTTTTCCCGGGAGGATCTGGATCGGCTGGAAGCGGAGATGAAGAAGATTATCAAGGAAGGCAGGAGGCTGGAGCGGTTTACTCTGCCCAGGGAGGAAGCCATTCGCTATATGGAGGAAAGAGGAGAGTGCTATAAGGTGGAGCTGATCCGGGATCTGCCGGAGGATGCAGAGATTTCCTTTTATCGTCAGGGGGACTTTGTGGATCTCTGCGCCGGCCCCCATCTGATGAGCACGAAGGGTATCAAGGCCTTTAAGCTGATTTCCTCCTCCGGAGCCTATTGGAGAGGAAAGTCGGAAAATACCATGCTGCAGAGAATCTATGGAACGGCCTTCCACAAGAAGGAGGAACTGGCAGACTATCTGGAGTATCTGGAAAATGTGAAGAAGAGGGATCACAACAAGCTGGGCAGGGAGATGGAGCTGTTCACTACCGTGGACGTGGTCGGGCAGGGGCTGCCCCTGCTGATGCCAAAGGGAGCCAAGATGATCCAGGTGCTGCAGCGCTGGATCGAGGACGAGGAGGAAAGGAGAGGCTATATGAGAACCAGGACTCCTCTGATGGCCAAAAAGGATCTGTATGTTATCTCGGATCACTGGGATCACTACAAAGAGGGTATGTTTGTGCTGGGAGATGAAGAGGATGAAAATTCTGAGGTATTTGCGCTGCGTCCAATGACCTGCCCGTTCCAGTACTATGTATATAAGCAGAGCCAGAAATCCTACAGAGACCTGCCCTGCCGCTACGGTGAGACCTCTACCCTGTTCAGAAATGAGGATTCCGGCGAGATGCATGGACTGACCCGTGTACGCCAGTTCACCATTTCTGAAGGCCACCTGGTAGTACGTCCTGACCAGGTGGAGGAAGAGTTCCGGGGATGTGTGGATCTGGCAAAGTATTGTATGACCACGCTGGGGCTGCAGGATGATGTGACCTACCGCCTGTCTCTCTGGGATCCTGCCAACCAGAGCAAGTATCTTGGCACAGAGGAGCTGTGGAATCAGGTGCAGGATGCCATGCGGGACATTCTAAACCACATCGGCATTGAGTATACGGAGGAAGAGGGGGAAGCCGCCTTCTATGGCCCCAAGCTGGATATCCAGGCCAGGAACGTATATGGCAAGGAGGATACCATGATTACCATCCAGCTGGATATGTTTCTGGCAGAGCGTTTTGATATGACCTATATAGACAGTGATGGAGAGAAGAAACGTCCGTACATTATCCACAGAACCTCGATGGGCTGCTATGAGAGGACTCTGGCCTGGCTGACGGAGAAGTATGAGGGAAAATTCCCCACCTGGCTCTGCCCGGAGCAGGTGCGTGTGCTGCCCATCTCAGAAAAATATGAGGCTTATGCAAAGGAGACAGAGGCCAGACTGAAGGAGAATGGTGTGCTGGCCACAGTGGACAACCGTTCGGAGAAGATCGGCTTCAAGATCCGTGAAGCCAGACTGGCAAAGCTGCCTTATATGCTGGTGGTGGGACAGAAGGAGGAGGAGGATGGAACCGTTTCCGTCAGAAGCCGTTTTGCAGGAGATGAGGGCGTGATGCCTCTGGAGGAGTTCATGGACAGAATCTGTAAGGAAATCAGAACCAGAGAAATCAGAAAAGAAGAGGTGCAGGAAGAAAAATAAATTGTAAAAGTATATTTTTCTTATGACGAGCCATACTAACCTCTGAAGCATTTGTATGTTCCGGCCTATGCCGGCAGGTGAAAGTAGGAGGTTAGACAATGGCTCAGTTGGATTGTACAGTAGATAGCTGCATCTATAACAAGAATCAATGCTGCTGCAAGGGAGACATCATGGTAGGAGGCAGCCGGGCAGGCTGCACGGAGGATACCTGCTGTGAGAGCTTCAGCGAAAAAAGGGGAGACTCTTATACCAGTGCGCTGGAGCATCCCAGCAAAACCATCAGCATAGACTGCGAAGCAACAAAGTGTATGTACAACAGCAATTATAAATGCTATGCGGAGCATGTGGACATCACAGGCAGCGGGGCAAACGACTGTCGGGAAACATCATGTGCTACATTTAAAGAAAGATAATGATTGCATTTGTGGCAGGGGCATGGCCGGAGGGCTGTGCCCCCTTGTACCGTAAAAATTAGTCTATCCCCCTTGTACCGTAAAAATTAGTCTTGACTGTAATGTAATCATGTGATATACTATTCAAGCATGTAGCAGACAGCAGAGATGTTTGGTCTGTTGCATCCTTACATTCAAGCAGAGTATCCACTCTCACCCTGCAGCGATAGGGCTGGCAGGAGTTTATAATTCTCGATTTCCCCCGGGGAAGGCATCCGGTACCTGTGGGTGAGGTGCGCCGATATGAGAAGTGGATAGCTATGCTGTCCATTTTTTTATGTTTGTATTTATGAGGAGGGCAAAGCCATTAGCGAATTATTTATTAACGAGCAGATTAGGGACAAAGAGGTACGTGTTATTGGTGAAGATGGGGAGCAGCTTGGTGTAATGCCTGTGAAGGAGGCTTTCCGGCTGGCAGAGGATGCAGGCCTGGATCTGGTGAAGATCGCTCCCACGGCAAAACCGCCTGTCTGCAAGATTGTGGATTATGGAAAGTACAGATACGAGCAGGCCAGAAAGGAAAAGGAGGCCAGGAAGAAGCAGAAGACGATCGAAATCAAAGAAATCCGTCTGTCTCCCAATATTGATACCAATGATTTGAACACAAAGATGAACGCAGCCAGGAAGTTTATTTCCAAAGGTGACAAGGTAAAGATCACTCTTCGGTTCAGGGGACGTGAGATGGCGCATATTGCAAACAGCAAACATATTCTGGATGATTTTGCAGAAGCTCTTTCCGACATGGCAGTTATTGAAAAGGCGCCGAAGGTAGAGGGCAGGAGCATGACGATGTTTTTAACTGAAAAGCGTTAGTCCGTACAGTTAAAATAGAGGTAGCTGTGAGGTTTCCGGCAGTTACAAATGGAGAAAATCATGAAATATAGGAGGAATTAGATATGCCGAAAATGAAGACAAGCAAATCTGCTGCAAAACGTTTTAAATTAACAGGAACAGGTAAATTAAAAAGAAGTAAGGCTTACAAGCGCCATATCTTAACGAAGAAATCCGCTAAGAGAAAGAGAAACCTTAGACAGCCGGCGATTACAGATGCCACAAATGTTAAGAATATGAAGAAGATTTTACCGTATTTATAAATCGTAAGGAGGATATAAGAGATGGCAAGAATTAAGGGTGGAATGAACGCCAGAAAAAAACATAACAGGGTATTGAAGCTTGCAAAGGGTTACAGAGGAGCAAGATCCAAACAATATAGAGTAGCAAAGCAGTCCGTAATGAGAGCATTGGCCTCATCCTATGCAGGCAGAAAGGAAAGGAAGCGCCAGTTCAGACAGCTCTGGATCGCACGTATCAATGCTGCAGCCAGGATGAACGGCTTATCCTACAGCAGGTTCATGCACGGACTGAAGCTGGCTGAGGTAGAGATCAACAGAAAGATGCTGGCTGAGATGGCAGTCAATGATGCAGAGGGCTTTGCAGCACTGGCAGAGCTGGCTAAGAGCAGAAGCGCATAAGTGGCAGTGCAGTAAACCTATGAAAATTCAGAAAGAGACAGAGGATATCCCGGAGGGGGATCCGATGTCTCTTTTTTTGCGGGCTCTCGCAGAGGATGCAGCAGGTGGTTGTACAGAGCCAGGCTCGAAAATGCAAGGCATTTCCTCGCTGCGGGCTCTCGCCCGATAGATTCCCATGATACTGCACTCCCAAATGCGAGCATTCGGGAGCACAGCCTCATGGGAATCTGCCTGGCTCTGAGGGAAGGCACTTTACAAACATCTTACATATAAATTACTCAGATATGATATCGGGAGAAAATGGTCTGTGCTAAACTTCAGATATGGATGGGAGAAAGCCATCGGTAAAGAAACCATATATTTTCAAGAGGTGACGATTATGAAAAAAAGAGTATGGAAAACAATGGCATGGGTGGGAGCAGCTATATTGGCGGTGGGTTCCTTTACGGGCTGCGGCAGCCGGGAGGCGGAAGCGGCAGCGGAGAGCGGGAAGCAGGAGGAGGGTGCATCGGGCAGCCTCAAAGGAAATATTTCCATGTCGGGAAGTACTTCCATGGAGAAGCTGGCTAATTCGCTGGCTGAGAGCTTTATGCTGAAATATCCCGGGGTGACGGTGAAACCTGAATTTACCGGTTCCTCTGCGGGTATAGAGGCGGTTGCGGCAGGAAATGTGGATATCGGCAATTCCTCCAGGGAATTAAAGGACAGTGAAAAGGAAGCGGGAGCCGTAGAGAATATTGTGGCTATTGACGGTATAGCAGTGGTTTTGGATCCTGCCAATACAGTGACGGATCTGTCAAAGGATCAGCTCATCGGCATATATAAGGGAGAAATCAGAAACTGGAGTGAGATAGGCGGAAACGAGATGCCCATTGTTGTGATAGGAAGGGAGGCCGGCTCCGGCACCAGGGATGCCTTTGAGGAGATTCTGGGGATAAAGGATGCCTGCGCCTATGCCAGCGAGCTGGATAGTACGGGTACGGTGATGGCTAAGGTGGCGTCCGTGCCGGGAGCCATCGGTTATGTATCCCTGGATGTGGTGGATGATACGGTGATCACAGCAGCGCTGGATGGAGTGGAGGCTGAGCCGGACAATATCAAGGCGGGCAGTTATTTTCTGAGCAGGCCCTTTGTAATGGCTACCAGGGGTGAGATCGCAGAGCAGAGTGAACTGGTACAGGAATTCTTCCGTTATCTGGAGACAGAGGAAGGAAAAGCAGTGATTTCGGGAGCAGGGCTTATCGTCCCGGACTAAACCAGATTTGGAAAGGAGCAGTACCCGGCTATGGAAAATCAGAAGACCATCACGATTATGGGCAGCAGCCAGAATAAATCTGCCGTGGAGAAAGCAGCCCAGTCCGTTTTCACGGTCTGTGCATTTATGGCTGTCATGGCAGTGGCATCCATCACCATATATATGATAATAAACGGTACGCCTGCTTTATTTAAGGTGGGAGTGGGAGAGCTTTTGCTGGGAACGGAGTGGGCCCCCGGAGCGGCGCAGCCCTCCTACGGGATTTTTTATATCATACTTACCTCAGTCATCGGCACTGCCTTGGCGGTTTTGCTGGGAGTGCCCATAGGAGTGCTGACGGCGGTTTTTCTGGCTGAGCTTGCGCCTGGGAGGGTGGCGGCAGTGATCCAGCCGGCAGTGGAGCTGCTGGCTGGGATTCCCTCAGTTATATATGGGCTGCTGGGGGTTATGATATTGAATCCCCTGATGTACCGGCTGGAGCTGCGGCTGTTTCACGGCTCGGCGACCCATCAGTTTACAGGAGGAGCCAATCTCATATCTGCGGTTATTGTGCTTGCCGTCATGATTCTGCCTACAGTCATCAATATCAGCACATCGGCCATCAGGGCAGTCCCGGAGCATCTGAGGGCGGCTTCGGAGGCTCTGGGTGCTTCCAGGATCCAGACCATTTTCAGGGTGGTGCTGCCGGCTGCAGGATCAGGGATCATTACGGCTGTGGTACTGGGGGTGGGGAGGGCCGTAGGAGAGGCCATGGCCATCAGCCTGGTATCCGGAAGCTCAGTGAATTTTCCGCTTCCTTTTCATTCGGTCCGCTTCCTTACGACAGCCATCGTCAGTGAGATGGGATATGCAGCAGATACCCACAGGCAGGTGCTCTTTACCATTGGCCTGGTACTGTTTACCTTTATTATGCTGATCAATATCAGCCTGACCAGAATCCTTAAGAAGGGAGAAAAAGAGAATGACTAATGCAGTGGCTGCAGACTCCGCTATAGCTGCAGAGCCGAAGAGGAATAGTTTAACTATGGGAAAAAGGAGGCTTTCGGATGAGATACTCAAGCTTCTGATCTATCTGTCGGTGTTTTTCTCCGTATTGCTGGCAGCGGGAATCCTGTGCTGTGTCATTTCTAAGGGAATCTCCTCAGTGAGCTGGGAATTTCTCACTACTGTGACCAGCACGCTGAAGGGAACGGTGGGCATAGCAGGCAACATCGTCAATACCCTCTATATTATCGTACTTACCCTGCTGATTGCCACTCCCATAGGGGTGGGCTCGGCCATCTATCTAAATGAGTATGCCAGGCCGGGAAGGCTGGTTGGGTTGATTGAATTTACCACAGAGACCCTCTCAGGCATCCCCTCCATCATCTTCGGCCTGTTCGGCATGGTGTTCTTCGGCAATACCCTGGGTCTGGGATACTCCATACTGACAGGAACGCTTACCCTCACGCTGATGATCTTGCCCCTGATCACCAGGAATACACAGGAAGCGCTGAAGACGGTGCCCGACAGCTACAGGTGCGGAGCCCTGGGAATGGGAGTCACCAGGTGGTATATGATCAGGACCATTCTTCTGCCCTCGGCCATGCCGGGCATCATCACCGGCATCATTCTGGCTATCGGAAGGATAGTAGGAGAGTCAGCAGCCCTGCTTTTTACGGCAGGCAGCGGTTATCTTCTGCCGAAGGCAGGAATGGGGCTGATCAGTAAAATCATGGAATCCGGAGGAACGCTGACGATACAGCTATACCTGAGTATGTCCAAGGCCAACTATGAAGCGGCCTTTGGAATCGCGGCAGTGCTGCTGATCATCGTCCTGGGTATCAACCTTCTGACCAAATATGCGGCAGGAAAGCTGGATGTAAATAAGAATGGCTAGGGCGGATTGGACGGAGTAGAATGGATAAAAAAGATTTGGGAAGGAAACAGGAAAAAGAGATGGAGACAGGCAGGAAGAGAACTAAAATCAATGCAAGGGGGCTGAATCTGTATTATGGTTGCAATCATGCACTGAAGGATATAGACATGGATATCAGGCCCCATGCGGTGACGGCGCTGATTGGGCCTTCCGGGTGCGGCAAGTCTACCTTTCTGAAGAGTCTGAACAGGATGAATGATCTGGTGGACTGCGTCAGGATAGAGGGCAGCGTTACTCTGGACGGGGAGGATATCTATGATCCCAAGGTAGATACCACTCTGCTCAGAAAAAAAATCGGCATGGTGTTCCAGCAGCCGAATCCCTTTCCCATGAGCATTTATGACAATATCGCTTATGGCCCCAGGCTCCATGGCATCAAAAGCAAGAGCAGGCTGGATGAGATCGTGGAGACCAGCCTGCGGGGCGCAGCTATTTTTGAAGAGGTCAGGGATCGGCTGAAAAAGTCGGCACTGGGACTGTCGGGGGGCCAGCAGCAGAGACTGTGCATCGCCAGGGCACTGGCGGTGGGACCTGAGGTACTGCTGATGGATGAGCCTACCTCTGCACTGGATCCTATCTCTACCCTCAAGATCGAGGAACTGATGGAGGAACTGAAGAAAAAATATACGGTGGTGGTGGTCACCCACAATATGCAGCAGGCGGCCAGGGTGTCTGATGATACTGCTTTTTTCCTGGTTGGCCAGGTGGTGGAGTTTGACAGCACGAAAAATATTTTTTCAAGACCCAGGGACAAGCGGACAGAGGACTACATTACCGGAAGATTTGGCTGATTGGGATATCGGCCCTGATAAAATCAGATAAAGAAAGGAATGAAAAGATGTCGCCCAGGATAACCTTTGAACATGAACTGGAAGAACTGAAAGAGAATGTGGCCAATATGAGCCTTCAGGTGGAAAAGACCTACAGGGGTCTGTTTCAAGCTCTGGAGGAAAGGGATGCAGACAGGATCAGAAAAATCATGGAGATTGACCGTGCCATTTCCGATATGGAAAGAAACATAGAGTCCCGCTGCCTTTCCCTTCTGACCAGGCAGCAGCCTGTGGCCAGGGATCTGCGCATTGTGACGGCCGGACTTAAGGTGGTCACAGACATTGAGAGGGCCGGGGATCATGTGGCGGACATGGCTGAGCTGTTCCTGCGCCTGGATATGAATGGGCCGGAAAACTATTCAGAGCACCTGCTGCCCATGGCAGGAGAGGCAGTGGAGATGTTCCATGATGCGGTAGAGGCCTTTGTGGAAAGGGATGAGGAGGCTGCCAGGCAGGTAATCGCCCGGGATGATGTAGTGGATGAGTTCTTTAACAAAGTAAAGGATGATCTGATAGAGTGCCTGAAAAAAGAAACGAAAAATGCGGATGAATGTGTGGATATTCTGCTGGTTGCAAAATATCTGGAAAAGATCGCAGACCATGCCGTTAACATCGGCGAATGGGAGCTGTTTCAGGAAACAGGAGATATAGGCATGGCAAGATTGCTGTAAAACGTCGGTTTCTTCCGGAAAAGGTCAAAATTTTACATAAATTTTACTTTAATATGTTTTTATTTTTACAATTGTATTGTAAAATAGATGAAGTGAAATTTGTATAAAATTTTCTTATGCTGGAGGAGCAGATTATGGATTTTTTTCAATTACTCACAATGATAGGAGGCCTTGCTCTTTTCCTCTACGGTATGGAGGTGATGGGAGGCGGGCTGTCGAAAGCGTCAGGCGGACGTCTGGAGCAGATACTGGAAAGGCTTACATCCAATAAGCTGAAGGCGGTTCTCCTGGGCGCCGGAGTAACGGCAGTGATACAGTCTTCATCAGCAACCACCGTTATGGTGGTAGGTTTTGTAAACTCAGGGATTATGAAGCTGTCCCAGGCCATCGGCATCATCATGGGTGCCAATATCGGTACCACGATCACTTCCTGGATTTTAAGCCTGTCAGGCATAGAGGGCGACAGCTTTTTTGTACGTTTATTAAAGCCCTCCTCCTTTTCTCCTGTATTTGCCATTATTGGCGTAGGCTTTGTGATGTTCTCTAAAAAAGAGAAGCTGAAAAATATCGGAACCATCCTGCTGGGCTTTGCGGTACTTATGTTTGGTATGGATACCATGTCGGGAGCAGTGGAGGGGCTGGCAGATGTGCCGGAGTTCACCAGCATACTCACAGCATTTACCAATCCCATCCTAGGACTGCTGGCAGGTACCATCCTGACGGCGATCATACAGTCCTCCTCAGCTTCAGTGGGGATCCTGCAGGCTCTGTGCGCAACAGGCTCGGTAAGCTACGGCGCAGCGGTACCTATTATAATGGGCCAGAATATCGGAACCTGTATCACAGCCATGCTTTCTTCCATAGGAGCCAGCAAGAATGCCAAGAGGGCAGCTCTGGTACATCTTTATTTCAATATTATCGGTACGGTGCTGTTTATGGTGGTCTTTTACAGCCTCCATGCAGCAGTTTCCTTTACTTTTATGGATGAGGCTGCAAATGCGGCAGGGATTGCTGTGGTGCATACGGCCTTTAATGTGTTTTCCACTTTTGTTCTGCTGCCCTTTTCCGTGGTGTTGGAAAAGCTGGCCTGCCTTACCATCAGGGAGGAGGGGGGAGAGCACACCTCCGGAACCCGGAAGGACGGCATCCAGATCCTGGACCCCCGGTTCCTCTCCACCCCCGGCTTTGCCCTAGAGCAGTGCAGGACGGCATCCATAGATATGGCAGGATATGCAAGGGAAGCCCTGTTCACCGCCATCGGCCTTTTAAATAAATATGACCCGGAGGGGGCTGTGAAGGTGTCGGAGCTGGAGGACCGGGTGGACAGGTATGAGGATGAGCTGGGCAGCTATCTTGTGAAGCTGAGCGGAAAGACCCTGTCGGAAAAGGACAGCCATACCCTTTCCTTTCTGCTGCATAATATTGGTGACTTTGAAAGAATCTCTGACCATGCTGTGAACATTATGAAGGCGGCAGAGGAAATGGATGAAAAGAAGCTCAGCTTTTCCAACAAAGCCACTGAGGAGCTGAAGGTCTTTACAGAGGCTGTGAAGGATATCGTAAATACCTCCTTTCTGGTTTTCCAGGAGGAGGATGAGGAGCTGGCAAAGAAGATAGAGCCTCTGGAGGAGGTGATAGATGCTCTCAATGCCGAGGTGAAAAAAAGGCATATCAAGCGTCTGAGGAAGGGGAAGTGCACGATTGAGATGGGATTTATTCTGTCGGATGTGACCACCAGCTATGAAAGGGTGGCGGACCACTGTTCCAATATTGCGGTCAGCCTGCTGGAAATTCATGATGACGGCTTTGAGACCCATCAGTATATGGACATGCTGAAGAAAGAGGACAACCGGGAATTCAACGAAAATGTAAAGCGCTTTCAGCAAAGATATTTATTGCCCTGAGGCTGCTTGCAGGAAAGATAAAAGGATGATTGGAGCGGGAGGAAGCGATGGCACTCATTTATGTGGTGGAGGATGATAAAAATATCAGGGAAATTGAGACCTTTGCCTTGAAAAATACTGGCTATGACATCAGGGATTTTGAGTGTGCAGGGGACTTTTTTTTGGAAATGGATGTCAGGAAGCCGGATATCATCCTGCTGGATATTATGCTTCCCGATGAGGATGGGCTGGAGATCGTAAAGCGGCTGAGAGCGGATGGGGAGACCCGAAATATCCCTATTATCCTGGTTACAGCCAAGACCTCTGAAATCGACAAGGTAAAGGGACTGGACATGGGGGCCGATGACTATATGACCAAGCCCTTTGGAGTGATGGAGTTGATTTCCAGGGTGAAGGCCCTGCTCAGAAGGAGCCAGAAGGGGGAGGAGAAGGTGCTGCATATAGGGCGTGTCTGCCTGGATAAAGAAAAGCATCAGGTCACGGTGGACGGCTCCCTCTGTGAACTGACCTACAAGGAGTATGAGCTGCTCAAGCTGCTGATGAACAACGCGGGCATCGTGACGCCCAGAGACTCCATACTTGAGAGGATATGGGGGACGGATTTTGAGGGAGAGTCCCGTACCCTAGATATGCATATTAAGACGCTCAGACAGAAGCTGAAGGAAGCCGGCAGCATGATCAAAACCGTAAGGAACGTGGGTTATATGTTTACCACATAAAGGATATGATTATGAAAAAGAAGATCAACATCCAGCTGATGACGATTGCGGTCATAGCCATCGTTACCACCCTGCTGATGGCCGTAGGCATCAGCAGGGATTTATTTTGGAAGCAGATTTTTGAGGATCTGAGGACCTATGCCTGTCTTTTGGAAAATACCGGACTGCTGGAGGACGGCACCGGACTGGAGGGGGATTTTTTCAGGGAGAATCTCAGGGTTACGCTGATCGACAGTGATGGAAGCATTATTTTTGAAAGCCATGCCCAGGCAGATACCATGGAAAATCATGGCAGTCGTCCGGAGGTGAGAGAGGCCTTTGCTTCAGGAGAGGGGGAGGCAGTCAGGGATTCCGCTACCATTGGGAAGAGTGCATTTTACTATGCCCTCAGGCTGAAGGACGGGAGAGTGGCCCGGGTATCCAAGGAGGCTGACAGTGTGTGGCATGTTTTCACAGATGCGTTTCCGGCTATTTTGCTTACCCTGTCAGTGCAGATCGCATTCTGCCTGATCCTTTCCCATTTTCTCACTGCCAGCCTGCTGAAGCCCATCCGGCAGCTGGCCCGGGGGACAGACGATCCGGGAAAGCCGGATACCTATGAGGAGCTGGCGCCCTTCATGGCTACCATCAGGCAGCAGCATGAAAATATTCTGAAGAATGCCGGAATGCGGCAGGAGTTCACCGCCAATGTTTCCCATGAGCTGAAGACTCCCCTGACATCCATCTCCGGGTATTCGGAGCTGATTGAGAACGGCATGGCCTCCAGTGAGGATGTGGTGCGCTTTGCCAGAGAGATTCACCGCAATTCCAACCGCCTGCTGACCCTGATCAACGATGTCATCCGCCTTTCTGAGCTGGATACCGCAGAGCAGAGGGAAGCCTTTGAAACCATCGACTTATATGAGATAGCGGAGACCTGTGTGAATATGCTCCAGATCAATGCGGAGAAGAATGAGGTGACCCTGGAGCTGAGAGGGAGCTCCTGTCTGATACAGTCAGAGAAGCAGATGCTGGAGGAGCTGGTATACAATCTGTGTGACAATGCGATCCGCTATAACAACAAGGACGGCAGGGTGACAGTGACAGCGCAGCCTCGGGGGGAGGAAGTGGTGCTCATGGTAGAGGATACGGGCATCGGCATCCCGGAGGAGCATCAGGAGCGTATCTTTGAGCGTTTTTACCGGGTGGATAAGAGCCGTTCCAAGTCTACTGGCGGCACAGGTCTGGGATTGGCCATCGTGAAGCATATCGTGGCGAAAAATCATGCCCGGATGAGCCTGGAGAGCCGGGTGGGAGAGGGGACGAGAATAACCGTAGTGTTTGAACGGGTAGGCTCCCGGAGAGTCTGAGCCTCTTACTTTTTTATGCATCTTCTCAGCAAAAACAGCGTGAGCACATTTGGCAGCACCATCATTGCATTGATGAAATCCGTACACTCCCAAACCACATCCAGGGGAATGACCGCGCCGATATAGATCATGACGATATAAATCAGCTTATACACCCTCATGTTCTCCTCTCCCCAGAGGAAGCCGAAGGCCTTTTCCCCAAAGTAGGACCAGCCGATCAGGGTGGTGAGGGCAAAGGCGGTGAGGGCCAGAGAGAGAAAGAGGCTGCCTCCCATGGGAAGACAGGAAAAGGCGGCATTGGCCAGGCCGGTTTCGTTTACGCCCAGGAGGGATGCCGGGTACTTGATGCTGTTGGCTACAATGACCAGGCCGGAGAGGAGGCACATGACCACAGTGTCCCAGAAAACGGCGGTCATGGACACATAGGCCTGTCTGGAGGGGCTTTGGGAGGCTGAGGATGCGGCAGCGATGGCAGTGGTGCCGATTCCCGCTTCATTGGTGAAAAGCCCTCTGGATATGCCGTATCTGGCCGCCTGGCCTGCCGCGCCTCCCAGGACAGCCTGGGGCATCAGGGCATGCCTCAGGATGGTGAGGACGGTCTCAGGCAATACGTCCCTGTTAAGGAAAAGGAGGAGAAGGCAGCCGCCGATGTAGAGGATCCCCAACAGGGGGATCGTCTTCATGCATATTTTGCCGATGGACCGTACACCTCCCAGTATGATGAGCCCTACCAGAAAGGCGGCAGCCATACCTACCAGATGGGGGGAGAGTCCCCAGGCGGAGGAGGTGGTCTGGGTAAGGGAATTGGCCTGGGTGGTGCAGCCTGCTCCGAAGGCCGCGCAGAGGGTGCAGAGAGCATAGAAGCGGGCCAGCTTTTTATTATGTAATCCGTTTTTCATCACATACATAGGCCCCCCTGCATAGAGCCCGCAGGGATCTTTTTCCCGGAACAGGACACTCAGATAGCATTCGGCATAGGAGGTGGCCATGCCCAGGATGCCGGTGAGCCAGCACCAGAAGACGGCGCCGGGACCGCCCAGAGCCACGGCAGTGGAGACGCCGATGATATTGCCTGTGCCCAGGGTGGCAGCCAGAGTGGTGGCCAGGGCACCGAAGGCAGAGAGATTGTGCGAGGCTTCCCCCTGTTCCGGTGTGACAGAAAGCCGGAGCGCCTTTCTGATGTGACGCTGGGGGATATGCAGCCTGAAGGTGAAATAAAGATGGGTTCCCATCAGGAGATACAGGAGCGGCCAGCTCCATAAAAAGTCGTTGATGCCGGATAATATTTTCAAAACCAATACCTGCCGTTATCGTATCTTTTTAAATATATAAGTGCGGGTTGTAATATATGTTTCCTTTTGCTAGAATAATGAGATACTGACAAGAAGGAGCACGGATAGAAGTATGGTGAAGGAAGACATAAGGATAAAAAAGGTGATTGTACATATCCTGGACGCTACGGTGGGGATGCCTGTGCTGTCCGACCAAGAGCTGGATTACGGCTCGGAGTTTGCTGATTTCCTGAAGGAGCACATTGCCAGGATCACCTCAGGGGATGACAAAAAGAACGGCAGGTTTTATGAGAAGGAATCTGAGGTCTACAGGATGCTGGTACAGTACAGGGATGATTATTTTGTGGATATCAGCAAGGATATGGCGGATTTTCTCTACAGCATCATGAACAGCAACATAGATATTCCCTCTGCGGATCTGGTGGTGGTTCGTTTCAGGTATGGGGAGGAGGAATATCTGGCATTGCTCAAAATGAATTATAAGCAGCACTACACCCACCGTACCCTGGGAGTGCCGGAAGGGGGCAACAGAAATGAGGTGATCCGGCACAAGTCTATCCTGCCCTCGGAGAGCCAGCGTCTGAGTGAGGCGGCAGTGATACGGCTGGGGGAGCTGTCGGTTCAGGTGGTGGAGAAAAAGTATGAGGTGAATGGGGAAAGGGTGGATTATTTTTCCTCTCTTTTTTTAAAGTGCTCCGGCCATATGTCCCATAAGTCCAAGCTTTCTATTGTAACCAGGGCGGTGGAGGAGGTTCAGAAGGACGGCTATGACGAGCTGAGCCTCTATGAAGCAAGGATGAAAGCAAAGAGCATCATCCAGGAGGAGCTGGAAGAAAACGGAGGCTTTACGGTAGAGGGGATATCGGAGAAAATATTTGAGGAAAAGCCCGAATTAAGAGTTGCGTTTCAGGACAAAATGGAAAAATACGATATGGTGAAGGAGGAGATCCTTCCCCAGAGCGAAGCCACTACCAGGAAGTACCAGAAGCAGCACCTGTATACGGATACCGGAATTGAAATCAAGATCCCCATGGATCAATATAAGGATCCCGGCAGCGTGGAATTCATAACCAATCCGGATGGTACAGTGTCTGTGCTGATCAAGAATATCGGGCGTCTGGAGGCCAGATTTTAGAGGGGACAGAATATCGATGGGGACGATCATAGATTATTTGAGGGAGAACGGGGGATTTACGTTTGAGGAGAAGCCCTTCAATGAGGTGGATAATCTGATCCTGAGTCAGTTTGCCTATCTGAAATTTGACGGGATGGTTCCGGGGCTGGAGGAAGACGGGGAGGCAGTCACAATGGGTTTTCTGGATGTCCACCGGGATCGGGAGCGGATGTTTGCCGATGAGAGATTCCTGAAGGAAAACACGGCATTGTATCAGGGAATGCTGGGCAGTGTACGGTTTTCCGGGCTGCGGTTGAATTATTATGAAAATGTGGTGGACACGGAAGAGGAAACCCAGTTTTCCGCAGTTACCCTGTTTCTGGAGGATGGGACGGTCTATATTGCCTATAGGGGAACCGATGAGACCATTGTGGGCTGGAAGGAGGATTTTAATCTGGCTTTTTCCAGGCCGGCCGGAGGGCAGCTGCGAAGTGTGGAATACCTGAACAGGGTAGGTGGGAGGCTGACGCGTGGATTTTATGCAGGCGGCCACTCCAAAGGAGGAAACTTTGCGGTTTATGCAGCTATGAACTGCCGGAAGGATATCCGGGAGAAAATCCTCAGGGTGTACAGCAACGATGGGCCGGGCTTCCGTCCGGAGGTCAGAAAGGACGGAGACTATGAGGGCATCCGGGACAGAGTGGTGAAAATCATTCCCCATTCCTCCCTGGTGGGACTGCTGCTGGAATACCATGCTGCAGACTACACAGTGGTAGAGAGCAGGACTCTGGGGCTGTTGCAGCACAATCCCTTTACCTGGCTGGTCAAGGAGGACAGTTTTGTGAGGGTCAAGGAGGTGTACAGGGGGAGGCGGTTCATGGATGAAACTTTGAACGAATGGATTCTTTCCCTGGATGATGATCAGATCCATTCCTTTGTGGAAACCCTTTATGAGGTGGTTTCTGCATCGGAGGCAGCCACCTTGATTGAGTTTACTGCTGACTGGAAGAAAAATGTGACGGCTGTGGTGGCTGCCGCAAAGGGACTGGATGGGGAGACAGCGTCGATGATGAAGAAAATCGTCCTGTCCCTGTTTGAGCTGGCAGCAGAGAGAGCAAAGGATCAGCTGCAGGAGAGAGCGGAGCAGAAGCGCCGTAGGAAGTGGGGCCGGCTTTCCCGGCCGCTGGCCGGCCGCCGGAAAAGCAGAGGGAACCGGCATGGCGGTCATCCGCAGAGAGATAAAAAGTAAGAAAAGACCAGACTGCCGTCGGCTAGCTCCCGGCTGCTGTCAGGAGAGAGCTGCCGCTCAGGATGCCACTGTACACCCAGGATGGGGAGGGAGACATGGGAGATGCCTTCCGGGATACCGTCATCGGCAGCCTGGATCAGCTGCAGTTCCCGGCCCAGGCTGCCGATGGCCTGGTGGTGTGCGCTGTTGGTGAGAATAGTGTCTTTTCCGTATATTTCGGAAAGGAAACAGTCCGGAGCCAGGTGGGTGGGATGTATCCTGTCGCCGTTATCCCATGCGTGGTGTCCGGATTCTTTGATATCCTGGATGATGGTGCCGCCCAGACAGACATTGATGATCTGCATTCCTTTGCAGATACCCAGTACGGGCCTGCGGCATTTCATGAAGAAATCCAGGGCCTGCAGCTGGGTAATATCCAGCTCGACATCAATGTTGCGGGAGCCCCGGTTCCTCTGTCCGAAAAGGGCCGGCGCAATGTCTCCGCCCCCGGGCAGCAGCAGGCCGTCAAAGCCGGAGAGGCATCCCAGGTTCATGGTGGTCAGGCAGGCTGCGCCCATCCTTTGGAGGGCTTTTTCGTAGTTGACGGTGTCCCTGCTGCGCCCTATTATTATGATCTTCAGATTCTGCATTTTGCATTGCTTCCTTGTGGGGTGACATGTTCTTCCTCTTATTTTATGTGAAGGGCAGAGGGAGTAGACTGGGGGATATAAACATAATATTTTTTCAATTTTTTCTTGCTATGGGCCGGAAGCTGTGATATAATGTATTTTGTCGACTGAGACAGATACATAGGGGCATAGTTCAAAGGTAGAACAGTGGTCTCCAAAACCATCGATGTGGGTTCGATTCCTACTGCCCCTGCTTGTGAAAAATAAAAGTATCGGAATACTTTGTATTCCGATACTTTTTATTTTTGGATAATTTCAGGAAGAGCGGAAAATAATAGGAATGGATGCAGCCCGGGCTGTCTGAAAATGTGAGGGGTAACTGAGAAAGTTCATCATTAAAAGGATTGATTTCTTTAAAAGGTTTCCTTATACTAATTATAGTTAGTAAGAACTAATAATCGTGCATCAGACAGTCAGGATTATTAAGAAATAAGGAGGTAGTATCATGTCATTGATCAATAAGGAGATAGTTGACTTTACCGTGCAGGCTTATGCCGATGGTGAGTTTAAAACAGTATCTAAAGAGGATGTTTTGGGAAAATGGAGTGTGTTCTTCTTTTATCCGGCAGACTTCACCTTTGTCTGTCCCACAGAGCTGGAGGATCTGGCCAACAAATATGAGGAGTTCAGAAATATAGGGTGCGAGATCTACAGCGTGTCCTGTGACACTCATTTTGTTCATAAGGCATGGCATGACGTTTCTAAAACCATAAAAAAGATCCGGTATCCTATGCTGGCAGATCCCACAGGAGTGCTGGCAAGAGGCTTTGAGGTAATGATTGAAGAGGATGGGCTGGCAGAAAGGGGAAGCTTCATCGTAAATCCGGAGGGAAGGATCGTGGCTTATGAGGTGATTGCCGGCAACGTGGGAAGGAATGCGGATGAGCTTTTCCGCCGTGTACAGGCATCTCAGTTTGTGGCAGAGCACGGTGATCAGGTATGCCCCGCAAAATGGCAGCCGGGAGCTGAGACTCTTAAGCCAAGCTTGGATCTGGTAGGGCTTATTTAAAATATGTTGATCCCCGTCTCGGCCTTGAGACGGGGTGTTTTCATGCAGCAGGATGGAGCAGAGAGGAGTATGAGTGATGTTGGAAACGGATAAGAGTTTATATGATGTAGTCATCGTAGGCGGCGGCCCGGCCGGGCTTTCGGCAGCCATCTATGCAGCCAGGGCAAAGTTTCGGGTTCTGGTGGTGGAGAAAAGCGGTATTGGGGGGCAGATCACCATTACCTCGGAGATTGTGAACTATCCGGGCGTAGAGTACAGCAGCGGGAAGGAACTGACGGAAAAGATGCGGCTTCAGGCAGAGGGTTTCGGCGCGGAGTTTTTGGCGGCGGAGGTAGTGGACATGGAGCTGGAGAAGGAGATCAAGACCATCCGTACCACCAGAGGGGAGTATCAGGCCCTGGGCGTGGTGCTGGCTACCGGTGCCAATCCCAGAAAGCTTGGCTTCAAAGGAGAAAAGGCCTTTCAGGGCCGTGGAGTAGCCTACTGTGCCACCTGTGACGGCGAATTTTTTACAGGAAAGGAGGTCTTCGTCATCGGAGGTGGATTTGCTGCCGTGGAGGAGGGGATCTTTCTGACCAAATATGCCGTGAGAGTGACCCTGATTGTAAGAGAGGAAAATTTTACCTGTGCCAGGACAGTGTGGGAGAAGCTGGAGGGAAGGGAAAACATCAGGGCAGTCTTCCGCACCGAGCTGATAGAAGTCGCTGGGGAGGATATGGTGACCTATGCCCGGTTCCGCAATAATGAGACAGGAGAGGAGTGGAGCCATGAGGCTGCGGAGGGCTTCGGCGTCTTCGTGTTTGCCGGCTATGTGCCCAATTCTGAGTGGATCGGCGACAGTGTGAAGAAGGACGAGCAGGGCTATCTGCTCACCGACAGGGATCAGAAGACCAGCCTGGAGGGAGTATATGGGGCGGGAGACATCTGCGTGAAGAACCTGCGCCAGGTGGTCACTGCGGTATCTGACGGCGCAGTGGCAGCCACCTCTCTGGAAAAGGTGGTATCCGGGCTGCATGAGAAACTGGATATTCCGCCCCTTGTCCGGATGGAAAAGCATCCCCACAAGGGGAAGAAATCAGAGGATGGGCTTGGGGAAGGGAGTGAAGGAAGCGGCGGGGAATTTTTAAATGCAGAAATCCGTGCCCAGCTGGAAGACTTATTTGCCAGATTTGAGCATTCTGTGATCCTCAAGGTCTGGCTGGATGATCAGCCTCTGTCGGGAGAGGTAATGGGCTTTATCAGAGAACTGGAGGATCTGACCGATAAGGTGGCCTGGAGGAGGGCAGAGTGGAAGGAGGGCCAAAAGATGCCTGTGCTGCCCTCGGTGGAGATCTGCCGTGAGGATGGAAGCAGCAGCGGCATTCATTTTCATGGAGTGCCGGGGGGGCACGAATTCAATTCCTTCGTGATCGCTCTTTACAATGCAGCAGGTCCGGGGCAGCAGGTGGATGAGGAAACGGAAAAAAGGCTCAGGGGGATCCGGGGGAAGCATAATTTAAAGGTTCTGGTTTCCCTTTCCTGCACCATGTGCCCGGAGACGGTGATGTCTGCCCAGAAGGCGGCAGCTCTTTCAGAAAATATAGAGGCAGAGATGTTCGATCTAGCCCATTTTCCGAGGCTGAAGGAAAAATATAAGGTGATGAGCGTTCCCTGCCTGATTCTGAATGATGAAAAGGTGTTTTTCGGCAAAAAAAATATAAAGGAAATCACAGATATTCTGGCCAGTGCCGAGGGGAATGAAAAATAAAATCAATATTTCGCACTGGTATCATATATTTTAAAAGCGCAGCTGGTCAGGATAAAGGAGGCAGAGGATGAAAAAACACAGGTTTTGGGCATGGGCAATGCTGGCATGCCTTATGATGACATTTTATACAGGCATCAGACACAAATAAAGGAGGATGTATCGTATGTGGGACTTTATGGAAAAAATCAACTGGAAAAAGACAGGTATCTTTGCGACAGGGGTATTGTTTGGAACGGCGGGAGTCAAGGTGCTGGGCAGCAAAGATGCCAAGAGGGTGTATACAAACTGTGTGGCGGCTGCCCTCAGAGCTAAGGAATGTGTGATGAAGACGGCCGTGACCATCCAGGAAAATGCAGAGGATATTTATGCAGAAGCAAAGGTGATCAATGAGGAGCGGGCTGCAGCTGTCTCCGAAGAGGAGTGATAGAATTGGAGTTCAGTATAAAGCATGTGATAAAGGGACGGCTCAGAGTACATCTGTCCGTGTCCCGGATGACCTGCCGGGAAGCGGATATTCTATTCTGCTACCTGAGCCGGCAGAAGAATGTGACCTCGGCCAAGGTATATGAGCGTACCGGGGATGCAGTGATCTGCCATACCGGAGACAGGGCAGAGGTGCTGGCCCTGCTGCGCCGGTTTCGCTTTGAGGAGGAGCAGCCGGAGGGGCTGCCGGAGAATACCGGCAGAGAGCTCAATGGCAGGTATCAGGAGAGGCTGCTGGGCAGGATTCTTTCCTATTATGCAAGGAAGCTTTTTCTGCCCTATCCGCTGAGGATCTGCTATGCAGGGCTGAAGTCGGCAGGGTATATCTGGAAGGGACTCAGGACTCTGGCTAAGGGGAGGATAGAGGTGCCGGTGCTGGATGGGACTGCTATTGCTGTATCCATGCTCAGAGGAGATGCCGATACGGCAGGCTCCATCATGTTTCTGTTAGGTGTGGGAGAGCTTCTGGAGGAGTGGACCCACAAAAAGTAGGTGAACGACCTGGCCAGGACCATGTCCCTCAACATAGGCAGGGTCTGGAGGAAGAGTGAGGGCCGGGAGGTGTCGGTTCCTGTTTCTGAGATCCGTCCGGGAGATCAGGTGGTGATCCATATGGGCAGTCTCATCCCCTGCGACGGCACCGTAGCAGAGGGGGAGGCCATGGTGAACCAGGCATCCCTGACGGGAGAATCCCTGTCGGTAAGAAAGGCGGAGGGGAGTACGGTCTACGGGGGAACCGTGGTGGAGGAGGGAGAGATTACGGTCATCGTACAGGCTGCAGGAGGAGACGGCAGGTATGAAAAGATCGTCACCATGATCGAAGAATCCGAGAAACTGAAATCAGCCATGGAGAGCAGGGCGGAGCATCTGGCAGACAGGCTGGTACCCTTCACCCTGGCAGGTACGCTGCTGGCCTGGCTGCTTACCGGAAATGCGGAGAAGGCCCTGTCGGTACTGATGGTAGACTTCTCCTGTGCCTTGAAGCTGGCTGTGCCCATATCCGTTCTTTCGGCCATCAGGGAGGCGAGAGCCTACAGGATGACAGTAAAAGGTGGGAAATACCTGGAGGCAGTGGCAGAGGCGGATACCATTGTATTTGACAAAACAGGTACCCTGACTGAGGCCAGGCCTACCGTGGCCGGAGTGATTCCCTTCCGGGACGAGGACCCGGATGAGCTTCTCAGGATCGCTGCCTGTATGGAAGAGCATTTTCCCCACTCCATGGCCAAGGCGGTGGTCAATGCGGCAAGGGAAAGGCAGCTGGACCATGAGGAGATGCATTCCAGGGTGGAGTATATTGTGGCGCATGGCATTTCTACCACGATAGAGGGGAAGAGGGCCATAATCGGCAGCCGCCACTTCGTCTTTGAGGATGAAAAATGTCAGGTTCCCGAAGGGATGGAGGAGCGCTTTGAAAGCCTGCCTGCAGAGTATTCCCATCTGTATCTGGCAGTGGAAAACCGGCTTGCGGCGGTGATCTGCATCGAAGATCCCCTTCGGGAGGAGACGGAGGAGGTGATTCGGGCGCTGAAGGAAACCGGACTGTCCAGGATCGTCATGATGACCGGAGACAACCAGCTTACCGCACAGGCTATAGCCCGACGGATAGGGATAGACGAGTACTATTCGGAGGTCCTTCCTGAGGATAAGGCTGCCTTTATCGTAAGGGAGAAGGCTGCCGGCAGAAAGGTGATCATGGTAGGGGACGGCATCAACGACTCCCCGGCGCTCTCTGCGGCGGATGCAGGCATAGCCGTCAGCGACGGAGCCGAAATCGCCAGGGAGGTGGCGGATATCACCGTGGAAGCAGAAGACCTGGCCGAGCTTGTGACTCTGAGACTGCTGAGCCAGGGGCTGATGAAGCGGATCAACAGAAACTACCGCGCTATTGCAGGCTTCAATACCATACTGATCCTGCTGGGCGCAGGAGGTGTGATCCGGCCTGCTGCGGCAGCCCTGCTTCACAATACCTCCACTCTTGTCATCGGGCTGAAGAGTATGGAAAACCTGCTGCCCTGATTGGGTCTGGCCATATCCGGTATTTTCGGATGTGGCCTCTTTTTGCGCAGGGAAATAAAGAAACAGGTGCCGCTTTTAAATTATCTCTTTTCTGAAAAGGGCAGATGTGTTACAATGGACTGAGCAGACGGCTGTAAGGCTGAGAGACAATAAAGGTGGGGCATATGAAGAGAATACTATTAAAGCTGAGCGGAGAGGCTCTTGCGGGAGAGAAGAAGAGCGGATTTGATGAGGAGACGGTAAGGGGGGTTGCGCTGCAGGTAAAGCAGATCGTGGGGAATACCCAGGTGGGCATCGTGATCGGGGGAGGCAATTTCTGGCGGGGCCGTTCCAGTGAAAATATCGACAGAACCAAGGCGGATCAGATCGGCATGCTGGCCACGGTGATGAACTGTATCTATGTGTCGGAGATCTTCCGTTCTGTGGGGATGGATACGGAGATACTGACCCCTTTTGTCTGCGGCTCCTTTACCAGTCTTTTTTCCAAGGACAGGGCCAATGAATATTTTCAGCAGGGCAGGATCGTTTTTTTTGCAGGGGGTACGGGGCACCCTTATTTCTCAACGGATACAGGGGTGGTGCTGCGGGCTGTGGAGACGGAGGCGGATGTGATTCTCCTAGCCAAGGCGGTGGACGGAGTCTATGATGACGATCCCAGGCTCAATCCGGCAGCAAAAAAATATGATGAGGTCTCCATCCACGAGGTGATCGCAAAGAACCTTCAGGTGGTGGATATGACGGCATCCATCCTGGCCAGAGACAACAGGATGCCCATGTGGGTCTTTGGGCTGGGGGAGAAGGACAGCATTGTGAATACTGTTAACGGCAGATTTACAGGCACCAAGGTGACAGTTTAGAAAAGATCGGAGGAAAACATATGGACGGGAAGTTAAAGGTTTATGAGGATAAGATGACAAAGGCATTCGACTATCTGGCAGCTGATTTTGCCGCCATCAGGGCAGGACGCGCGAATCCCCATGTACTGGATAAGATCAGGGTGGATTATTACGGTACCCCCACACCCATCCAGCAGGTAGGGAACATCACAGTTCCGGAGCCCAGGATGATTCAGATCGCCCCCTGGGAAAAGACGCTGATCAGGAATATTGAGAAAGCGATCCTGGCTTCTGATGTGGGGATCACTCCCTCTAACGACGGTGCGGTCATCCGTCTGGTATTTCCGGAGCTGACGGAGGAGAGAAGGAAGGATCTGGTAAAGGAAGTAAAGAAAAAGGGAGAAGAGGGCAAGGTGGCCATCCGCAATATCAGGAGGGACGGCAACGATGCTTTCAGGAAGCTGGCAAAGGAGGATGTTTCTGAGGATCAGATCAAGCAGCTGGAAGAGAAGCTCCAGAAGCTGACAGACAGGTTTATCAAGGATATCGAAAGGCTGGTAGAAGAGAAATCGAAGGAAATTCTCACAGTATAAGGATTACAGAAGGAGGGACATTCGATGCAGGTCGTTTTGTCCCTTCTGACGATATGAGTCTTGGAGGAACGGCAAAATGCTGGAAAAGATGAAGATTCCCAATCACGTTGCGATCATTCTGGACGGAAACGGCAGATGGGCCAGAAGCAGAGGAATGCCGCGAAGCTACGGACACGTGCAGGGAGCCAAGGCAGTGGAGACCATCTGCGAGGAAGCCTATAAGCTGGGCATACAGTATCTGACCGTATATGCTTTTTCTACGGAAAATTGGAACCGGCCTGAGGATGAGGTGGAGGCGCTGATGAAGCTGCTTAGGAACTACTTAAAGACCTGTCTGAAAACCGCATCAAAAAACCGAATGTGCGTCAGGATCCTGGGAGACAAGAGCGGGCTGGACGAGGATATCAGAACCAGGATAGAGGAGCTGGAAAAGGCCACCAGTGAGAATGACGGCCTGCATTTTCAGATTGCCCTCAACTATGGGGGCAGGGATGAAATTGTCAGGGCAGTAAAAAAACTGGCGCTGGAGGTAAAGTCGGGCAGCAGGGAGGCAGAAAGCATCACCGAGGAGACAGTGAGTGAAATGCTGGATACCCATGGGCTGCCGGAGCCGGATCTGCTGATCAGAACCTGCAATGAACAGAGAATATCCAATTTTCTGCTCTGGCAGCTGGCTTATACGGAATTTTATTTCACTCCTGCAGCATGGCCTGATTTTACAAAAGAAGAATTGATAAAAGCCATAGAGGCATATAATAAAAGGGATAGAAGATATGGATTGGTGAAGAAGGATTAGGAGGAAACGGCTATGTTCAAGACTCGTGTGCTCAGCAGTATCTTTCTTGTAATGGCGGCTCTTGTGACAGTTTTCTGCGGTGGATATCTGCTGGCAGCCATTCTTTTGCTGGTTTCTGCAGTGGCTTACGGAGAGCTGAGCAGGGCATGTGGGATCCATACTCAGGGAAAGAGGATCAATGCGCTGGAGGGAGCTGGCTATACCGCTATTCTCTTCTATTATGGAGCGGTGGTATTTGGAGAGGATCCCGTCCTGCCTTTTCTATGTATTCTCTTTGCAATGATAGCTTATATGTTTGTCTATGTCTTTACCTTTCCCCGTTTCCGGGCGGAGCAGGTGATGTCAGCTTTTTTCAGCTTTGTGTATGCGCCTGTGATGCTTTCCTTTATTTTTCAGACCAGAGAGCTGGAATACGGTCTGGGCATTGTGTGGCTGATCTTCATCAGCTCCTGGATCTGTGACAGCTGTGCCTATCTGACGGGGATCCTGATAGGGAAGCATAAGCTGGCCCCCGGGCTGAGTCCGAAGAAGTCCCTGGAAGGGGCTGTGGGAGGTATCGCAGGTTCTGCACTGGCAGGAGGCCTGTATGGGTATTTTGCAGTGGGCAGTATGCTGCCTGAGCAGGGCATGGTATGGAACTTTGTGCTGATCGGCGGGCTGGGAGCTGTGATTTCGCAGATCGGGGATCTGGCTGCATCTGCCATCAAGAGAAACCATGAGATCAAGGATTACGGACATCTGATACCGGGACATGGAGGCATCATGGACCGGTTTGACAGTGTGATCTTTACGGCACCCATGATCTATGCTTTGGCGGTGCTGCTGATTCAATAAAGACGGAGGTAGGGATGAGGAGGATAGCGGTTTTGGGCTCCACGGGCTCTGTGGGAACACAGACCCTGGAGATCGTCAGGCAGAATCGGGACCTGCAGGTGACTGCCCTGGCAGCGGGAAGCAACGTGGAGCTGATGGAGAAGCAGATCAGGGAGTTCCGGCCTGCTGCAGCAGCCATGTGGAGTGAAGAGGCCTGCAGGGAGCTGAGATTGAGGGTGGCGGATACCGGTGTGAGGATCGGCTGTGGCATGGAAGGACTGCTGGAAATTGCCGTCATGGAGGAAGTAGAGATACTGGTGACAGCCATCGTGGGGATGATCGGGATCAGGCCCACCATTGCTGCCATTGAAAGCGGTAAGAGCATCGCCCTTGCCAATAAAGAGACATTGGTTGCAGCGGGTCATATCATTATGCCCCTGGCCGGGAAGTGCGGAGTTTCCATCCTGCCGGTGGACAGCGAGCACAGCGCGGTTTTTCAGTCCATGAACGGAGAAAATAGAAGCCGGATCAGTCGGATCCTGCTGACTGCCTCGGGAGGGCCTTTTCGGGGCAGGACCAGAAGGGAGCTTTCGACTGTGCAGGTGGAGGATGCCCTGAAGCATCCCAACTGGGCTATGGGGAGGAAGATCACCATAGACTCTGCCACCATGGTGAATAAGGGACTGGAGGTCATGGAGGCTGCCTGGCTGTTCGGTGTGGGGCTGGAGAAAATCGAGGTAGTGGTGCATCCTCAGAGCATCATTCATTCTATGGTAGAGTATGCGGACGGCGGGGTGATGGCACAGATGGGAGTGCCGGATATGAAGCTTCCTATTGCCTATGCACTGTTTTATCCCGACAGAAGGCCCCTGGAAGGGAAGCGGCTGGATTTTTCCCAGTTGAGCAGCCTGACCTTTGAGAAGCCGGATATGGAGGCCTTTCCGGGACTGCGGCTGGCTTTTGCAGCGGCACGGCAGGGAGGCAGTGTACCCACGGTTTATAATGCGGCCAATGAAAGGGCTGTAAGTCTGTTTTTAGAAAGGAAGATAGGATTTATGCAGATTCCGGAGCTGATCGAAGCATCCATGGCAGCCCACAGGAGGGTGGATAGCCCCAGTGTGGAGGAGATCCTTCAGGCAGAGCGGGAAACGTATGAATTTATCAGACAGGTGGTAAATTGATTGTTACGATAATATCTTTTTTATTGATCTTTGGACTCATTGTAATATCTCATGAATTCGGGCATTTTCTGCTGGCCAAGAAAAATGGCATCCGGGTACTGGAATTTGCGGTAGGAATGGGGCCTTCTCTCTTCCATTTTAACAGGGGAGGGACAAAGTACAGCCTGAAAGTGCTTCCGCTGGGTGGTGCCTGCATTTTTGAAGGCGAGGATGGTGCTGCTGGGGAGGATGGAAAGGCAGGAGAGGGTTCCTTTACAGAGGCCAGTGTATGGGCCAGGATATCTTCTGTGGCAGCGGGACCTCTGTTCAACTTCCTGCTGGCCTATGTACTGGCACTGATCATGGTAGCCTTTACCGGCTCGGAGCGTCCGGTGATACAGGAGGTAATGCCGGAGAGTGCTGCAGAAGCGGCAGGGCTGCAGAGCGGTGACCTGATTACCCGGATAAATGGAGATCGGATCCACCTGGGGAAGCAGGTGCTTTTGCTGTCCTCTCTCAGCAAGGGGGAGGAGCTGCAGATCGAATATGTCCGTGACGGTGAAAAAAACACAGTCACGCTGACTCCGATGTATGATGGTGAGGCAGGCCGTTATTACATGGGATTCAGAGGGGTTGTAGAGGCGTTCAAATGCAGCCCGCCGGAGGTGTTTGAATACAGCTTTTATGAGCTGCAATACTGGGTGGAGGCTACCTTTAAGAGCCTGGGAATGCTGGTTACGGGTCAGGTGAGCAGGGATGATGTGGCAGGTCCGGTAGGAATCGCCCAGCTGGTGGGAGATACCTATGAGGATGCGAAGCCCTACGGTATCAGTTCGGTTATCTTCTCCATGATGAATATTGCCATGCTGCTGTCTGTGAATCTGGGGATCATCAACCTTCTGCCCCTTCCTGCACTGGATGGAGGCAGGCTGGTATTTCTCCTGGTGGAGGCGGTGAGGGGCAGGCCGATTCCGCCGGAAAAGGAGGGTATGGTTCATCTGGCAGGCATGGTAGTGCTGATGCTGGTGATGGTGCTGGTATTGTTCAACGATATTGCCAGGATCTTTACAGGATAATAGGAGCTGCACTGATGCAGGCGGAAGTTTGAGCAGTTTTGTGCAATTTGCACACTTGCTTCTTTTGCCTGCATTTTGTATAATCTGATTGTTATATGTCTTATATATCATATAAAACACTTCGACTGATCATTTCATGTGTTTCCGAGTTTGTTCTGAGGCTGCCTGTGAGCAGCAGATTTCCGGGTATCTGGTCTGCAGCAGATCCTTACTGCAGTATGAAAATCAAAAGGGAGGAGGAAGATTATAAAAACAGAGGTTATTTCAGAGGTATATTGGGACAGGGGATTTCGGGAGATCAATGAGGACTCTGTTTCCCTGCAGGAGGTTAGCCTGAAGGGGAAAAAGGTGCTGTTTGCAGCGGTCTGTGATGGAATCGGGGGTCTTTGGGGCGGAGAGAAGGCCAGCGGCTTCGTGGCAGAACGGATGACGGAATGGTTTTATAAGGAGGCAGTCATCCTGCTGAAAAAGGGAAGAGGGAGGCAGCGGATCGAGCAGTCCGGAATCAGGGCACTGTACGGCTGCAACCAGGAGCTGTGCAGATTTGGAGAGAGGAAGGGGAGAAAGCTGGGAACTGCAGTGACTGCCGTTTTGCTGGATGGAAGACAGTATTTCCTCTGGCACAGCGGAGATACCAGAGCCTACCGTATAGGCAGGAGGATGGGAAGGTTCAAAAGGCTGACCCGGGATCATGTGGCAGGAAAGCATGCCCTGGTCCGCTGCATCGGGAGCTTTCCGTGGCAGCAGCCTGATGTGCAAAGGGGACATCTGGGACAGATGGAGGCGCTGCTGCTTTGCTCCGACGGATTCAGGAACAGAATGGCAGAGGAGAAGCTGGCGGAGGCCCTCAGCAGCAGGGCTCTGATATGCAGAGAGCAGATTTTTTTAAGGCTGAAGGAAATTGGGAGCCATGCCAGGCGGCATGGGGAGACAGATGATATTTCGGCGGTTTTGATCAAGCGGATATAATCGGAGATGGATATAACAGAGAAAAGGAGGCGGTTCTTATCAAAACACTGTTGGGAGATAAATATGCTGTCTGCGGGCAGCTTGGGCAGGGAGGGAGCGGCAGGGTGTACAGGGCCTATGATCAGCATCTCCAGTGCCACGTGGCCATCAAGGAATTCCGGGCCGGAGATGGGATCTCCGCAAAGGAGCTGGGCATACTGAAGGAGCTGCGGCATCCTGCCCTGCCGGTGATCCTGGACTATCTGGAAGAGGACGGAAACAGATATCTGGTCATGGAGTATATAGAAGGGATGAATCTGGAGGAATATATCTGTGAAAAGGGCAGGATACCCCAGGAGAAGGCAGTGGGCTGGGCGCAGGAGCTGGCAGGGGTGCTGGCCTATCTTCATGAAAGGGAACGGCCGGTGGTATACCGGGATATGAAGCCCTCCAATATCATGATTGATACAAAGGGGAGCATATGGCTGGTGGATTTCGGGACTGCCTATCTCCACTATCATGAAGGAGAGGAGTCCTTTGTCAGGGCCGGAACCCATGGCTATGGCGCGCCGGAGCTCTTTCTGGGAAAGGGAGGGGTGGATGAGAGAAGTGACATCTATGGTTTGGGGGCCACTCTGTTCCACATGCTGACAGGAATCAACCCCGCTCAGCCTCCCTGCCTGATGCAGCCCATCAGGACTTATGACAGATGCTTCCTGCCGGAGCTGGAGAGAATCGTGCAAAAGGCCACTGAGCAGGATAAGGAGAAGAGGTATCAGACGGTCCGGCAGATGATGGAGGAGCTGAAGGGCTGCGGGAGGGAGAAGCTGTGGAGAAAGGGAATGGTCAGGATCTCAGAGCTGGCCTACTGCTGTCTGCTGTTAGGGCTGGTCCTTCATTTTCTGGGAGTCTGCAGAGCTGCAGGAGTGCTTCATATGGAGTGGGCACAGGGCGAGATATGGAAAAGCAGGGTAAGCCTTCGGGAAATAGAGCTGGGCAGACAGGCTGTATGGGAGATTCTGCAGGCAGCTTTTCTGATATTTTCTGTTTGTACGGGCGGGGAGGCAGTTCGGAGATGGCGGGAAAGGGGGAGGCAGGAGGTGAAGCATGGGAGGAGTCTGCTGCTTACCTCCAAAAAGGGGAAGGGGCTTATGCTGGCAGCTCTGGCCGGAGTTCTTGCAGTGTCGGGCAGCGCGTGGGCGGGGGCGGACGGAGAGCTGGCTGTTCATGTGAAGAATGGGAACGGACAGAAGGTATTGATACGGCATGATGCCATATATGCCCTTGACGGCATGCTGAAGCTGGAGCTGCCGGCAGATAACTTTGAGGAAGGGAGGTGCTATGAGCTGGAATTGGAATGTGTGGACCGGGACACAGGAGAGAGGAGAAACAGAACTTTCTATCTGAAAAGGCTTGAACCCTGATAGGGGGTAGGGTATGATGGTGATAATGACAGGGGGATCACTGTTGGACAGGAGGCAGAGCATGCATAGAGAACATACCAGGAGCATAAGGATCGGAGACAGGGCCATCGGCGGGGGCAGCCCGGTTTTGATACAGTCCATGACCAATACAAGGACGGAGGATATAGAGGGGACGATCCGCCAGATCCATAGGCTGGAGAAGGCCGGCTGTGAGATTGTACGCTGTACGGTACCCACCCTGGAGGCGGCTGAGGCCATCCGGGAGATTAAGAAGCAGATATCCATTCCGCTGGTTGCAGACATCCATTTTGACTACAGGATGGCCATAGCGGCCATAGAGAACGGGGCGGACAAGATCCGGATCAATCCCGGCAATATAGGCGGCTGGGAGCAGGTTGCTGCAGTGGTGCAGGCAGCCAAAGAAAGGGAGATACCGATCCGGGTGGGGGTCAACAGCGGGTCCCTGGAAAAGGAGCTCATAGAAAAATACGGCGGGGTGACAGCGGAGGGGATCGTGGAAAGCGCCTTGGATAAGGTGAGGATGATAGAGGCCTTGGATTACTGCAATCTGGTCATCAGCATCAAGTCCTCTGATGTGATGATGTGCATCAAGGCCCATGAGCTCCTAGCCGGTCAGACAGACTATCCTCTGCATGTGGGGATCACTGAGTCCGGCACCCTGCTGAGCGGCAGCATCAAGTCCGCTGTGGGGCTGGGGGTCATTCTCTATCAGGGGATAGGGGATACAGTACGGGTCTCCTTAACAGGAGATCCTGTGGAGGAGATCAAGGCTGCCAGACTTATACTGAGGGCCCTGGGCCTGAGAAGGGGCGGTATAGAGGTGGTGTCCTGCCCTACCTGCGGAAGGACGAAGATTGACCTGATCGGCCTAGCCGGCCAGGTGGAGCAGATGGTGGAGGATATTCCCCTGGATCTGAAGGTGGCGGTGATGGGCTGTGCAGTAAACGGTCCCGGGGAGGCCAGAGAGGCAGATATCGGGATCGCAGGCGGCCAGGGGGAAGGGCTGCTGATCAGGAAAGGCAAAATTATCAAAAAAGTAGCAGAGGATCAGCTTCTTGCAGCGCTGAGAGAGGAGCTGCTGAACTGGGACTCGGGACAGGATCTATAGAGGATGAAAAAGTTTTGTGAGGTATTTCCCACCCTGCAGCTGGAGGGTAAGGTGAAGAGTCTGATGGAGCAGGTGGATGTGGAGAGAGTCTCTTCCACCCGACGCAGGGATTTTCTGCGGATTTATATCAGCAGTGACAGGCTGATCGAAAAAGAATATATTCTGAAGGTGGAGGAAAGCATCAGAAAGCAGCTGTTTCCGGGGATTCCCATGGAAGTAAAGCTCTATGAAAGGTATCGTCTTTCGGCCCAGTACAATCCGGAAAAGTTTATGAATATTTACAGGGACAGCATCCTTCTGGAGCTGAAGGGCTACAGCCCGGTAGCTTACAATATCTTTAAGAATGCGGAGATCAGCTATCCTGCAGAGAACCAGGTACTGGTGACCATAGACGATTCCGTGCCGGCCAGGAGCAGGGCTGAGGAGCTGAGGGGAATCCTGGACAAGATCTGCAATGAGAGATTCGGGCTCCGGACGGATGTACACATGGCATATAAGGAGAGCAGGGCGGCAGGCCGAAGGGCTGAGGAGGAGCAGAAGATAGCCAGACAGGTGGCAGAAATCAGTGCCAGGGCAGCAGGGACTGCGTCAGAGGAGACAGAGCCCTCCCCTGATCTCCTGCCGGCCTGCAAAGCACAGGCCCCTAAGGCGGAAGCAGCTGCAGGAGAAAAAAAGGGAAGGGACAGGAGTGCGGATGCTTCCGGCCCGAAGCAGGCGGGACAGAACAGGCAAAGCGAAGGCAGGAGCCGGGGAATGGGCAGCAGGCCCGAGCCCAGGCGTTCGGTGAAAAGGTCCGATCATCCCGATGTATTGTATGGACGGGACTTTGAAGAAAGTGCCATGAATATAGAGGATGTCATCGGAGAAATGGGCGAGGTGGTCATCCGGGGTAAGATTATCAGCATGGATAAGAGGGAGATCAGGAATGAGAAGACCATCCTCTTTTATGATATCACTGATTTTACCGATACCCTTACCTTCAAGATTTTTGCCGGCAACGATCAGGTAGAGGAGATCACAGGTGGGATCTGCCAGGGAGCCTTTGTGAAAATCAAGGGGATCGCAGTCATTGATAAATTCGACAATGAGCTGACCATCGGCTCTATCATCGGGGTGAAGAGGATTCCTGACTTTACTACCTCCAGGAAGGATAACAGTATAAAAAAAAGGGTGGAGCTGCACTGCCATACCAAGATGAGCGACATGGACGGTGTATCAGAGGCTAAGGATATTGTGAAAAGGGCCTATCAATGGGGGCACCCTGCCATCGCCATTACCGATCATGGTGTGGTACAGTCCTTTCCTGATGCCAACCACGTCTGGGAGGATCTGTGGAAGGCGGAGAAGGCAAGGCGGAAGGAAGCTGGGGAGGAGAACCCGGACAAGCAGGATTTCTTTAAGGTCATCTATGGAATGGAGGCTTATCTGGTAGATGACCTGAAGGAGATCGTAACGGGTGAAAGAGGGCAGGATTTTGGCGGTACCTTCGTGGTTTTTGATATAGAGACCACCGGATTTTCTCCGATACATAACCGCATCATTGAAATCGGCGCGGTGAAGGTGGAGGGCGGCAGGATCACGGATCGGTATTCCTCCTTCGTCAATCCTGAGGTTCCCATTCCTTATGAGATAGAAAAGCTGACGGGCATCCATGACAAAATGGTGATGGATGCCCCTGTGATAGACAGGGTACTGCCGCAGTTTCTGGAGTTTTGCGGGCAGGCTGTGCTGGTGGCCCACAATGCAGGCTTCGACATGAGCTTTATCCTAGAAAATGCATCCAGACTTGGGCTGGGGAGAGAGTATACCTATGTGGATACGGTAGGGATCGCCAGGCTTTTGCTGCCCCATCAGGCCAAGCATACCCTGGATGCAGTGGCAAAGGCTCTGGGGATTTCCCTAGAAAACCATCACCGGGCGGTGGACGATGCAGAGGCCACCGCAGAGATCTTTGTGAGATTTATTTCCATGCTGGAGAAGGAGGGGGCATATACTCTCAGGGCAGTCAACGAAATGGGAGCCTCCAGCCCGGAGATCGTAAAGCGTCTGCCTACCTATCATGCCATCATCCTGGCCAAAAATGACACGGGACGGGTGAACCTGTACCGTTTGGTATCGGAGTCTCATCTGACCTATTTCAGCAGGAGGCCGAGAGTGCCGAAGAGTCTCCTGCAGGAGTGCAGGGAGGGCCTGATCGTAGGGAGCGCCTGCGAGGCGGGAGAGCTGTATCGGGCGCTGCTGGACGGAAAGACGGATGCTGAGATAGCCAGGATCGTGAACTTTTATGACTATCTGGAGATCCAGCCAGCGGGCAATAATAAGTTTATGATCGATTCCGAGAGGGTAAAAAGCATTCAATCCATGGAGGATATCCTGAATATGAACCGCAGGATCGTGGAGCTGGGAGAGCAGTTTGACAAGCCTGTGGCAGCCACCTGCGATGTGCATTTTATGGATCCGGAGGGGGAGGTATACCGTCGGATCATTATGGCAGGCAAGGGCTTTGGAGATGCGGATAATCAGGCCCCTCTGTATCTGAGGACAACAGAGGAGATGCTGGAGGAGTTTGCCTATCTGGGGAGCGATAAGGCGGAGGAGGTGGTCATCACCAATACCAATAAGATCGCGGATATGGTGGAGACCATGTCCCCTGTGCGGCCGGACAAGTGCGCCCCGGTCATACCAGACAGCGACAGGACACTGACGGACATCTGCTATAACAGGGCCCATGAGATCTATGGGGAGGTGCTGCCCGGGATCGTGGAGGAAAGGCTGGAAAAGGAGCTGCACTCCATCATTACCAATGGCTTTGCAGTGATGTATATCATAGCTCAGAAGCTGGTATGGAAATCCGTAGAGGACGGCTATCTGGTGGGATCCCGGGGCTCTGTAGGCTCCTCCTTTGTGGCCACTATGGCGGGGATCACGGAGGTGAATCCGCTGAGTCCCCACTATTACTGCAGCCAGTGCCATTACAGCGACTTTGATTCGGAGGAGGTGAGAGCCTATGCAGGCAGGGCCGGCTGCGATATGCCCGACAAAAGCTGTCCGGTTTGCGGGGCATCTTTGAAAAAGGACGGCTTCGACATTCCCTTCGAAACCTTCCTGGGCTTTAAGGGAGACAAGGAGCCAGATATTGACCTGAATTTTTCAGGAGAATATCAGAGCAAGGCCCATAAATATACGGAGGTTATCTTTGGGGCGGGGCAGACCTACCGGGCAGGCACCATAGGCACCCTGGCAGAAAAAACGGCCTTCGGATATGTAAAAAATTATTTCGAGGAAAGGGGACGCAGGAAAAGATCCTGTGAGATCAACCGTGTGGTGAAGGGCTGTACCGGGATACGCAGAAGCACGGGACAGCACCCCGGAGGCATCATCGTCCTGCCCTTGGGGGAGGATATCAATTATTTTACCCCGGTACAGCATCCTGCAAATGATATGACTACGGATACTGTGACCACTCATTTTGATTATCATTCCATAGATCACAATCTGTTGAAGCTGGATATTCTGGGGCACGACGATCCTACCATGATCCGTATGCTGCAGGATCTGACAGGGATTGATCCGGTAGGGATTCCCCTGGATGATCCCCAGGTGATGAGCCTGTTCAAAAGCACGGAGGCCCTGGGGATCACGCCGGACCAGATCGGGGGCTGTAAGCTGGGTGCCCTGGGGATTCCTGAGTTTGGTACGGAATTTGCCATGCAGATGCTGATCGATACAAAGCCCCAGGCATTTTCCGACCTGGTGCGTATCGCAGGGCTGGCTCATGGAACAGATGTGTGGCTGGGCAATGCCCAGACTCTGATCCAGGAGGGAAAGGCTACTATTTCCACCGCTATCTGTACCAGAGATGATATTATGGTATATCTGATCGGGATGGGGGTGGAGAGTTCTCTGGCCTTTACCATCATGGAAAGCGTCCGTAAGGGAAAGGGGCTGAAGGAGGAGTGGGAGAAGGCTATGAAGGAAGCCGATGTGCCGGACTGGTATATCTGGTCCTGCAAAAAGATCAAGTATATGTTTCCCAAGGCCCATGCTGCCGCCTATGTGATGATGGCCTGGCGGATTGCTTACTGCAAGATCAACTATCCGCTGGCCTTTTATGCCGCCTTTTTCAGTATCAGGGCCTCGGCCTTTTCCTATGAGCTGATGTGTCAGGGCAGGGAGCATCTGGAAAAGGTGATGCAGGATTACCGGCAGCGCGGCGACACGCTTTCCAAGAAGGAGCAGGATGCCTACAGGGATATGAAGCTGGTGCAGGAGATGTATGCCAGGGGCTATGACTTCGTGCCTATTGATATTTTTTCTGCCCGGGCCAGAGCCTTCCAGATTGTGGGAGACAGGCTGATGCCATCGCTGAACAGTATTGACGGACTGGGAGAGAAAGCGGCAGATGCCATCGTAGAGGCGGCTAGGGACGGCGCCTTTTTATCCAGGGATGATTTTCGTCAGAGAACCAAGGTATCCAAGACAGTGGTGGATCTGATGGCAGGATTAAATCTGCTGGGAGACCTTCCTGAGTCGAATCAGATAAGTTTATTTGATTTTGTGTCATAAATATAATATAATAGTAGCAATTATAAATATTGGCATGGTTGCTGGAGCACAGATTGGATTATGAATCATCATCATAATTAATAATTATAATTAGCGGGTGGAGGGTATATATGTTTAGTCAAATTTTTGGTAGGTTTCTAGTAGAACAGAAATTAATCTCTTCCGAAGAACTGGAAGAAATCCTGGAGGAACAGAAGAGAGCCAGGGTAAAGCTGGGGCTTATTGCAGTCAGCGAGGGACTGTTAAGCAGGGAACAGGCAGAGAAAATCAATCGGAAGCAGGCTTTGGAGGACAAGCGGTTTGGTGAACTGGCAGTGAAGCTGGGATTTTTGACGGAAGGCCAGGTGCAGCGCCTTCTGCAGCTGCAGGCCAATCCCTATCTGGCTTTTGTACAGGCGGCAACGGAAAAGGGCATCATGACACTGGAAGAGATTGAAGCTGCAATGGAGCTGTATCAGAGAGAGAATGGCTTTACCAATACGGATATGGAAAATTTCAGGAGCGGCGATGTGGACCGCATGCTTCCGCTCTATGTCAGAACCGGCAATAAAATAGCCTCGGATTTGATCGGACTAGCCATACGCACCATCATCCGTCTGATTGACAGCGAGATAGCCATAGCTCCTTCCTATGAAGCGGACAGCTATGCCTTTGAAAATCTTGCCCTGCAGAATGTGGAAGGGCAGCATTCCATCCTGTTGGGTCTTGCGGGAGAAGGGGACAGTCTGCTGGAGATAGCAGAGGCCTTTGCACAGGAAGAATTTGAGGGCATGGATCTGTTTGCCTTTGATGCCATCTGTGAATTTATCAACTGCATTAACGGTTTAAATGCTTCTGCATTGAGCTATAAGGGAATCTGGCTGGACATGCTCCCGCCGACCTATTATCAGTCAGGAGTAGCTAAGGCTGAAGGTAAGCTGCTGATTATACCGGTTTACATAAAAAATAAAAAGATCGGAATAGTTATTGCAATGGATACGCAGGTTCAGGTTGAGGTATAGTGGGTAGAAAGTGTGAGGAGGATAGAATAATGGCAAGGATTTTAATAGTAGATGATTCCAGGACATCCCGTAAGATGTTGAAAGAAGTGCTGGAGAATGCCGGATACGAGATTGCAGGAGAGGCTGCAAATGGCGAGGAAGGCATCATTATGTACAGGGACTTAAAGCCGGATGCGGTGACTATGGATATCACAATGCCTGTCATGAACGGTTTGGATGCCCTGGCTGTCATCAAAAAAGAGGATGAGGCTGCCAAAGTGATCATGATCACCGCTGCGGGCCAAAAGGAAAAGATCGTCCGCGCGATTAAAATAGGAGCAGATGATTTCATTCCCAAGCCCTATGAAGCAGAGCAGGTGATCAACACCTTGGAGCATGTGCTGGGCAGCCAATAAAAAATATAAAAAAATTTAAAAAAGGGCTTGCATTATTTTTGATTTTGTAATATACTAACGAAGTCGGCAGATGAAACAGAAAAAATGCTGATCTGGCTCGTTGGTCAAGCGGTCAAGACGCCGCCCTCTCACGGCGGAAACAGGGGTTCGATTCCCCTACGAGCTGCGACTGTTGTTTATGAACAGCCCAACCCAGCAAAGTGCTGAAAGTTCCGAGTTTTGGAATTTTCAGCACTTTGTTTTTGCTCAGAAACCAGTGGAAAGAAGCATCCGCTGTGGGGACGGCCCAAGGAAGGGAGCAGTCACCGAAGGTCTGCTCCTGCCATGATGAAAAAGACAGATGCTCTGTACTTCCGGATAATTTTTTGTTATAATAATCTCTAACTATAAAATTCTCATATAGTTTCAGCCAGTCATCTAAAGAGGAAGAATTCACGAAAGAAAGGGGGGTAGGGGGATCTGGCTATACATTTTAAAACAAGAATCTGATGATATGGAGAGAAGGGGGTATCAGAATTGACAAAATATAAGACGAAAAAGGCGCTTCCGGCCCTTCTGATGGCATGTACCATGGCCGTCAGTCAGATGGCGCCGCTCAGTGCGCAGGCCGCAGAGTCTGCCCTGTTTACGGCAGAGGAAGCAGAAAGGAAGGAAGGTGCAGAGCTTGCGGGAGCTGTGCAGGCAACCGGGCAGCCGGAGATTCCCACGGTGACCAATGGGGAAGGAGAAACTCAGACAGAGGAGACAGCAGGACGCAAGTGGTTCACGATTACAGGCGGCGCAAACAATGGCGGAGGTCATAGTTACGGAAATGCTGGTGTCAGTGCGCCCATCCTTTTGCTGGATAATACCAGGAGGATGGAGGAATCGGGGGAGCTTTCCCTTACCTTAAAGCCCAGTAACAACTGGGGAGTATTCTATAGCTATGTGGACGACAGCAAGTGGCTCTATGTGGGCTATGACAGCAGCAGCCAGTGGTATTATCAGTACAAATTTGGCACCACGGAATCCTATCCCAGGATCACCGGCCTGCCTGCGCCCACACAGGGGGAGGAGCTTCAGATGACTGTCTCCCTCAACAGAGAGACGCTTTCCGTGACGGTCAACGGCACCACGGTGCGAGTGACCAATCAGGCCCTGATCAACTTTGCAGAGGCGGTAGGCAGCAATGGAAGGTTCGGAGTAAAGACCAATGTGCAGAGTTCCATTTCCTTTGCGGATGTGCGGTATAACAATACGGACTGCATGTCTGACGAATGGGTGTTCTGTGCAGAGCGTGAAGGACAGCAGAAGAGTGAAACGGTAGCACCGCTCTTCACCCTGACCGGTACGGTAAAGAATGGGGAAAATCAACCCATTCCCGGCGCGGTAGTACGGGTGGGAGTCAAGAGCGCTGTCACCGATGAGAACGGTGCATACAGCCTGTCCGGCCTGGAGGCCAAGGCTTATGCCATAGCCGTTACCAAGCCCGGCTATCAGGCTTATTCGGAGACTGTGACCATAGCAGAGCCGGGAGAGGGCGGAGCTGCCAATACCAAGGATGTGGTGCTCCAGGCCAAGCCGGATCTGCCTCTGGACAGATATGACACCATCCAGTCCGACGAGATGAAGGTATATATCGGCAAGCAGTTCCCCTTGGTGGCAAGGTACCAGATGCTGGAAAACGGACAGCCCAGGGAAGGAGTTTTCTTCAGGGGAAATGAAGGAGAGCTGAATCAGGTGGCGATTAACGGTGTGCAGATTACTCCTGTCGTAACAGTGGAGGAGACCACCGCCACATCCAGAACCTATGTCCTGCAGTGTACAGGAAGCGGCGGTCTCAGTCTGACCATGAAGGTGAAGATCAGTGTGGAAGGCAACAATCTGACCTGGCAGGTCACAGAGCTGACAAAGGGAGAGGGCTGCCCGGCCATCGCCACCATCCATGTACCCGGACTGAATCTGCTGACAGTGGATGCGGCAGAGGAAAATGCCGGCTTTGCAGGGGCAAAGACTTCCACAACCACCACCGTCAGCGGGGATGAGTTCATTGATTTTGAAGAGGGCTTTGCGCCCATGGACTCTGACGGCTACCTGTATGGGTTTTTGCAGAACGGAAGTCTGAGCGCGGGCCTGTTCAGCAATTCAGAAGCAGAAGGAGACAAACGAGTGCTCCGCAGCAATGGAGCGGATACCATCAGTCTCAACAGTGCAGCCTGGTATTATGAGCTGGGAGACAGGAACGGACAGAACTGGATCAACGCCAGGGAGAACTTTGATACCTATCCTGTCAGCGAGCTGCCCTGCGCAAAGGTAGCCATTGCGGCAGATGCCAATGGGGATGGGGACATTGACTGGAATGACGGCGCCCTGGCATTCAGGGATATTATGAATATTCCTTATGGCTCCGAGAAGGTAAAGGATGCGGTCAACCACCGTATCGTCATGAACTTTGCAAGTATGGCGCCCAACCCCTTCCTTGCCACAGCGGACAATATCAAAAAGGTATATCTGGCCACAGATGGCCTGCCTCAGTCCGTGGTTCTCAAGGGCTACGGAAATGAGGGTCATGACTCCGCCAACTCTGAATATGCGGATATCGCTGAGCGTGAGGGCGGTGTGGAGGATTTCCAGGATCTGATCAGGATCGCTCATGATTATAATACAGAGATCGGCATACATATCAACGCACAGGAGGCCTATCCAGAGGCGGCGTCCTTTCATGAGGAAATGCTGGAAAATCCCATTGGAAACGGCTGGGGATGGCTGGATCAGTCCCATGTCATAGATAAGCGCTGGGATCTTGCCAGCCAGGCCAGATGGAAGAGGCTGGTACAGCTCTATGACAGAATCAACGGCACCAGCTTTTACAGCAGACAGTGGCCTGACCCGGTTCTGAATTCCCTTGGTGAGGTAACAGCCTCCCGTGAGGAGATCCGAAGGGATGCAGAGAGCCGTGAGGACAACATGGACTTTATCTATCTGGATGTCTGGTATCAGGATTCCTGGGAGACCAGAAGGATAGCAGAGGAGTTCCGCACCCTGGGCTGGAGATTTACCACGGAGTTCAGCGCAGAGGGTGAGTATGATTCCACCTGGCAGCACTGGTCCACAGATGCGGTCTACGGCGGGGCTACCTCCAAGGGCTTCAACAGCAGTATCATTCGGTTTATTCGGAACGACCAGAGGGATTCTCAGGTGCTGAACTATCCCTCCTTTGGAGGAGCAGCAGACAATCCCCTTTTGGGAGGGTACCGCCTCTACGGCTTTGAGGGCTGGCAGGGCGACCAAAACTTTGATAACTATATCAGGCAGACCTTTAACCAGAACCTGCCCACCAGATTCCTGCAGCATTATTATGTGACGGATTGGGAGAACTACGGAGAGGGCGAGACCTCCCCGGTAGGAAACCAGGAGAAGCAGATCACCCTGAAGAACGATGAGGGTGATGAGGTGGTTGTCACAAGAAAAACAGAGCAGCGTACCGATGAAAACATCGAACGGATCATCACCCTAAATGGCAAAAAGGTTTTGGAGGATGTGACCTATCTGCTGCCCTGGACAGACAATGATGACGGCACCCTGAAGCTGTATCACTGGAACCTGGAGGGAGGAACCACTACCTGGGAGCTTCCTGCCCAGTGGAGCGGCGTAAGCAGTGTTGTTATGTATGAGCTGTCCGATCAGGGACGCATCCATGCAAGGACGGTAGAGGTATCCGGAGGACAGGTGACCTTGACGGCAGAGGCTGCAACTGCTTATGTAGTAGTGCGGGATGCAGGAGAAAAGACGCTGAAAGCAGGGTTCGGTGAGAGAGATTATGTGGCGGATCCCGGATTCAACGGCTATGAAGCGGGGGAAAGCCTGTCAGCGGAGGACTGGTCCGGAGACATCGGCGATGAAGCTGTAGTAGTGGAAAAGGCATCCACAGGGGATCAAAGGCTGGCTTTCAACAGTCCTGAGATGGGCGTGGCTGTCACTACCGCCATCAGCGGGCTGAAACCAGGAACAGACTATGTGGCTGAGGTCAATGTAGAAAATAACAGTGATGCGGCAGCTTCCATCACGGTGGATGCGGGAGAAAAAACGGTTTCCAATTACACCGGCCGCTCCATCCTGGCTAACTATGTACAGTGCGATCCTAAGCACAACACAAAAATGCAGCGTATGCAGATATCCTTTACAGCGGAGGCCGATACCGCACAGCTGACTCTTGCCAGGGAGGCGGGAGAGGGTTCCACCTATATGGATGATATCCGTATTGTAGAAAAGTCCCTGGATAACTTTAAGCAGGACGGCAGCTTTGAACAGGATTTTGAAACGGTAGTACAGGGCATCTATCCCTTTGTACTCAGTTCCGCGCAGGGGGTTTCCGATCCCCGCACCCATCTGTCCCAGAAGCATGAGCCATATACCCAGAAGGGATGGAATGGAAGGATAATTGATGATGTAATTGACGGAGAATGGTCTCTGAAGCATCACTGCAGAACCAACGGCATTGTCTATCAGACCCTGCCCCAGACCTTCCGCTTTGAACCCGGCAAGGTCTATCAGGTGGAATTTGATTATCAGTCCGGCCCCAACCAGGCCTATGCTGTAGTTGTGGGAAATGGAACAGACTATACGGCGCCTCAGGCATCGGAGAGACTGCCTCAGGCAACAACCACACAGCATGTGGAGATGGAGGTGACCGGAGCCGGCAACGGCCAGACCTGGATCGGGCTCTATATGAATTCCACCGGTGTGGCAGATAACGTGATGGGCGGCATGGACTTCGTGCTGGATAATCTGGTGATCAGGGAAAAGCAGGGCGCCGTTGCAGCAACTCTGGACAAAGAAACTCTCTATAAGGGAGAAACAGCCAATATTCTGGGCAGCAGCCTGGAGCAGATCACATGGACTTCTTCTGCTCCCGGGGTGGCAGAGGTGGATAAGGCAGCCTCCAAGGTGAAGGCGCTGTCTGCAGGTACAGCTACCCTGACAGCCGCACTGCCGGATGGTTCCACCCTCACCTTTACGGTTACGGTGAAGGAAGAGGTAATCAGTGAGATTTCCGCTAATGAGCTGGGAGAAGTGACCGCCACAGCCAATACGGCAGAAACCCAGCATGAGCAGGCCGGAGCTGAAAAAGCAGTGGACGGCAATTCTGGTACCATCTGGCATTCACAATATTCTGCACCCTTTACGGTGACCCTGAACAATCCTGCAGTGCTTACCATAGATCTGGGCAGGGCGGTGACCATGGGAGGCTTCAAGTTCCAGCAGAGACCCAGTGCCAACAATGGAAGGGTTCAGCGGTTCAGCTACCGCATCCTGGCTGAGGACGGATCTGAGCTGGCTGCCGGCAGCAATATAACAGTAAGCGAGGCGGATCAGGCCAACGGTGCATGGGTATATGCCTTCCTGTCGGAGGCAAAGACCGGTCGGTATATTGAGATTTCGGTAGTGCAGGGCCGCGGAAACTTTGCAGCGATCGCAGAAGTGGCTCCCATCAGGGTAGAGCGGCTGGCTGAGACAGCCACGCTGGAAAACCAGACCCTGGATGCCGGCAGCAGAAGGAAGCTGGTGCCCTCATCTCCGGAGGGTACAGTGGTGAAAGGTCTGGTATGGACCTCTTCCGATGAAAAAATAGCCACAGTGGACAAAAATGGTGTGATCACAGCGATAAAGCCGGGCAGCGCAACCATTACTGCAGCCAATGCAGTAGGGCTTACAGTTCAGTGTACCGTAACAGTTACGGAAGCAGAGACTGTGGACTATGGTGCTTTGCAAAAAGCCATCCAGGCAGCGGAAAAGACAGATCTGTCCAAGTATCAGGACGGTACAGAGAAGACAGCGTTTACCCGGGCTCTGAGTGAGGCTAAGAGGGTGCTGGAAGAAAGAGCAGACCAGGCGGCAGCTGATGCGGCAGCTGAGGCTCTGACAAAGGCCCAGGCGGCGCTGAAGCCTGTAGCCGCAGATCCCAAGCCCCAGCCCAAGCCCTGGCCTTTCAGCGATATTCCGGTGAATTCGGGCTGGAAATATGACAATGCAAAATATGTATATGACAATGACATCATGAATGGTATCTCCGGTACGAAGCTGTTTGATCCTGACGGAAAGCTGAACCGAGCCATGTTTGCTACGGTGCTCTACCGTATGGCCGGCAATCCGTCCATAGCATTCGAAAACAAATTTACGGATGTAAAGGATGGCCAATATTACAGCAAGGCCATCATCTGGGCCAACAGACAGGGAATCGTCCAGGGCTTTACAGATGGAAGCTATGGCGTAACCACCAATATTACCAGAGAGCAGATCGCCAAGATGCTCTATGAGTATGCAGCCAAGGCGAAATATGATGTAAGCGGGGCGGCTTCTCTGGATAGCTTTACAGATAAGGATAAGGTCAGCCACTGGGCTGTAAATTACATGAAGTGGGCGGTGGATACCGGTATGATCAGTGGTAAGCCCAACGGTGACGGCAGCTACCGCCTGGATCCCAAGGGGGAGGCAACCAGGGCTGAATGTGCCAAGATGCTGACCATGTTCATGAAGGAGTACCAGCCCCGGTGAGGCTGCGGTGTTCCGGGAGCATCAGAACCGTAACTTTGTGGTAAAAATGCTTGCATTTTCTTGATCATGGTGGTATAGTGAGATTAAGTTAATATGATATAGAAAAAAGTGGACTTGCGAGTCCACTTTTTTTGCGGACAGCCGCAGGCTGAAGAGGGCAGGCGGTGGGGATGGAAAGGGAAAGGAACGGGTGAGTGAATGTCCAGAAAAGAAACCTATGAGAGCCGTACAGAGGAGCTGCTGGAGCCTATTGCAGAGGCGGCCGGGGTGGAGATTTATGATGTAGAGTATGTGAAGGAAGGCAGCAGCTATTATCTGAGGGCATACATTGATAAGCCGGAGGGTGTGAATATCAATGATTGTGAGAGGGTCAGCCGGGCATTGTCAGACGCTCTGGACGAGAAGGATTTTATTGCAGAGGCCTACATCCTGGAGGTGAGCAGCCCCGGTCTGGGAAGAGCGCTTAAGAAGGATAAGCATCTGAAGAGAAGCCTGGGAGAGCAGGTGGAGCTCAAAACCTATAAACCCATCGAAAAATGCAGGGAATTTCAGGGGATATTAAAAGCCTTTGATGAGAATTCCGTTACAATAGAAATGCAAGGGGGAGACCTGGTTTTTGCAAGGGGGGATATCGCATTGATCAGGCTGGCAGTCGATTTCTAGTAAAGAAAGGAAAAAGGGAAGATGAACAAAGAATTAATGGAAGCATTGGATATTCTGGAGAAGGAGAAGGAAATAAGTAAAGAGACTCTGTTTGATGCTATTGAGAATTCGTTGATAACAGCCTGCAAGAACCATTTCGGGAAAGCGGATAATATCAAGGTGGAAATAGACAGAAATACCTGTGATTTTCTGTGTTATGCAGAGAAGGAGGTAGTGGAGGAGGTGGAGGATGAATGCACCCAGATTGCGGTAGAGGATGCGGTGAAGATCTCCAAGAGGGCTCAGCTCGGCGACATTCTTCATGTGGAAATCAAATCCAGGGAGTTCGGCCGCATCGCCACTCAGAATGCCAAGAATGTGATTCTTCAGAAGATACGTGAAGAGGAGCGTATCGTCATCTATAACCAGTATTATGAAAAGGAAAAGGATGTGGTGACGGGAATCGTGCAGCGCTATGTGGGCAGAAACATCAGTATCAACCTGGGGAAGGCGGATGGCCTGCTGAACGAAGGAGAGCAGGTCAGGGGTGAGGTGTTTAAGCCCACAGAGAGGATCAAGGTATATATCCTAGAGGTGAAAAACACGCCAAAGGGGCCCAGAATACTGGTAAGCCGCACTCATCCCGAGCTGGTGAAGCGTCTATTTGAATCGGAGGTGACGGAGATCAAGGACGGTACGGTGGAGATCAAGAGCATTGCCAGGGAAGCGGGGAGCAGGACCAAGATGGCGGTATGGTCCAACAATCCCAACGTGGATGCGGTGGGAGCCTGCGTGGGCATCAACGGTGCCAGGGTGAATGCCATAGTGGAGGAGCTGCGGGGGGAAAAGATCGATATTATCAACTGGGATGAGAATCCGGGCAATCTGATACAGAATGCACTTTCTCCGGCAAAAATCGTGGCGGTATTTGCCGATCCGGATGAAAAGACGGCCAAGGTGGTGGTTCCGGACTACCAGCTTTCCCTCGCCATCGGTAAGGAGGGACAGAATGCCAGGCTGGCAGCCAGGCTCACCGGATATAAAATCGACATCAAGAGTGAGACCCAGGCCAAGGACGCACCCGGGTTCCGATATGAGGATTACCTGGACGAATATGACGAGTATGATGAGGAATATGATGAAGAAGAAACGGATTTTCCGGAAGAGGATAATTCCGGGGATGATTTTGCCGAAGAAAGCTTTTTAGAAGAAGATCCCTTCCATGGAGAATCCCCGGATGCAGATTCCCTCCTGGGGGCTTTCCCGGAAGAGACTGCGGAGGAGGAAGAGGAAGAAGAGATAGAGGCTGAGCCGGAAGCAGAGGAAGAGACTCCGGTGGAATTGGAATGACAAAGGTAAGGATGGAGAGCCGGACAGGAGAGAAAGTATGGCAAAAAAGATCCCTTTGAGGCAGTGTGTCGGATGCGGAGAAATGAAGGGTAAAAAGGAAATGATGCGGGTGCTGAAAACCGCTGAGGGCAGGATTGAGCTTGATATGACAGGAAAGAAGAATGGCAGGGGCGCCTATCTGTGCGTATCCGGTGAGTGTTTGAAGAGGGCGCGGAAAAACAGAGGGCTGGAGCGTTCTTTCAAAATGAGTATTCCGGATGAGGTCTATGGGGAGCTGGAAAGGGAGTTTGAAGAGAATGGATAAGGTATATTCTTTGCTTGGGCTGGCAGCCAGATCCAGAAATGTAGTGAGCGGTGAATTTGCCACTGAGAAAGCGGTAAAAACGGGAAAGGCTGTACTGGTAATTGTGAGCGGGGATGCATCGGACAATACCGTGAAAAAGTTCAGCAATATGTGTGGATTCTATGAGGTGCCCATGTTCCAGTACGGCAGGAAAGAAGAACTGGGGCACGCCATGGGAAAAGGAGAACGTTCCTCAGCAGCCATTACGGATGAAGGATTTGCAAAAACCCTGAAGAAGCATTTGGAAGTATCGGAAGAATAAGACGGAGGTAGTGAGCATGGCAAAAATGAAAGTGCATGAACTTGCAAAGGAATTAGATAAACAGAGCAAAGAGCTGATCGCCTTTTTGCAGAAAAAGGGAGTAGATGTAAAAGCAGCACAGAGCTCCATAGAGGATGAGGCGATAGCGCTGGTAAGAAACCATTTCAAAACACCTGTGAAGGGACAGGAGGAACAAAGAACCATGGAGAAGGCAGGAGAAACGTCCGGAGAGGCACCTAAGAAAAAGAAGAAGATCATTTTTGTGAGTAATCCCCAGAACAGCAAGATGTCCAAGCAGAGGAACCGGCAGAACAATGAGAAGAAGGTACAGCAGCCCTCCGGCGGACAGAGGCAGCAGTCCCGTCAGGATAAGCCGGCTCCCTATCGTCCGGTTAGGCCTCTGACTCCGCCCTCACCCACTCCTCCGGTCACCATGATTCCTGCCTCCAATTATCAGCCGAAAAGGGCGCAGAGGCCGGTGAAGCCAGAGCCTGCAGCCAAGGAGCAGACGGCAGAAGCAAGGCCCGCAAGACAGGAAGCAGCTGCCAATGCTGCCAGGCCCGCACAGCCAAGAGAGCAGGAGGGCAGGCAGAGGAACGGCAGCAGAGGTGACAACAGAGGCGAACGCAGTGACAGCAGGAACGATAACAGGACGGATAACAGAAGCAGCAGAAACGACCGGAACGACAGCAGGAGCGGAGGGCGCAGGACTGACGGGCAGAATCGCAGGACCTCTGAAGGCAATCAGGGGGATCGGAGTCGTTCTGGCGGCGGCAGGCCTTTTGGAAATAATGACCGTCCGAACAGAGGCAATGGAGGGCAGGACAATAAATTCAGAAAGCCTGCAGCCTCTAAGGGATTTGTACCGGAGAGCCCCATCAAGGAGCAGGAAAAACACAGGGATGAGGAAAAGCGCAGGATCAGTCAGGAAAGAGATAAGCGTTCTAGAAAGGATCTCATCTACGAAGAGGAAGAGAAGAAGCTGTCCGGCAAGAATAAGGCCGGCAGGTTTATTAAGCCTGAAAAGAAGGCAGAGGAGGTGCAGGAGGAGCAGATCAAGGTCATCGTGGTGCCTGATTCCCTGACCCTCAAGGAACTGGCTGATAAGATGAAGATGCAGCCCTCTGCCATTATCAAAAAGCTCTTTCTGCAGGGCCGCATCGTGACGGTAAATTCTGAAATTTCCTTTGAGGATGCAGAAAATATTGCTATTGAATATGATATTATCTGTGAGAGAGAGGAGAAGGTGGATGTCATTGAGGAGCTGCTGAGGGAGGACGAGGAGGACGAGGCAGACATGACCAGAAGACCTCCTGTCATCTGTGTTATGGGGCATGTTGACCATGGTAAAACATCCCTTCTGGATGCCATCCGCAAGACCAACGTAACGGATAAGGAGGCAGGCGGCATCACCCAGCATATCGGCGCCTATACGGTGCGGGTGGGCGAGCAGAAAATTACCTTTCTGGATACGCCGGGCCATGAGGCATTTACAGCCATGCGTATGCGCGGTGCCAATGCCACAGATATCGCTATTCTGGTGGTGGCAGCCGATGATGGGGTGATGCCCCAGACGGTAGAGGCCATTAACCATGCCAAGGCTGCAGGCATTGAGATCATCGTTGCGGTAAATAAGATAGATAAGCCCAATGCCCATATAGACAGGGTGAAGCAGGAGCTGACAGAGCATGAGCTGATCCCGGTGGACTGGGGCGGAAGCACAGAGTTCGTGCCGGTTTCCGCAAAGACCGGAGAGGGTATCGAAAACCTGCTGGAGACCATCCTGCTGACTGCCGAGATCCTGGAGCTGAAGGCCAATGCCGGAAGACGTGCCAGAGGGCTTGTCATTGAGGCGGAGCTGGATAAGGGAAGGGGACCGGTTGCTACAGTGCTGGTGCAGAAGGGTACCCTCCGGGTGGGAGACTTTATTTCCGCAGGTGCCAGCCATGGCAAGGTGAGAGCTATGATCGATGACAAGGGCAGGAGAGTGAGGGAAGCAGCTCCCTCTATGCCGGTAGAGATCCTGGGGCTTTCCGATGTGCCCAGCGCGGGAGAGGTATTTATCGCCCATGAAAGCGATAAAATTGCAAAATCCTATGCGGAAACCTATCTGGCGCAGAATAAAGAAAAGATGCTGGAGGATACTAAGGCTAAGATGTCTCTGGACGATCTTTTCAGCAAGATCCAGGCAGGCAACCTGAAGGAACTGAACCTGATCATTAAGGCAGACGTACAGGGAAGCGTAGAGGCTGTGAAGCAGAGCCTTCTGAAGCTCTCCAACGAGGAGGTAGTGGTAAAGTGCATCCACGGAGGTGTAGGCGCCATCAACGAGTCCGACGTTTCCCTGGCTTCCGCATCCTCGGCTATCATCATCGGCTTCAATGTAAGGCCGGATGCCATGGCCAAGACGGTGGGAGAGAGAGAGGGCGTGGATATCAGGCTGTATAAGGTCATCTATCAGGCCATTGAGGACGTGGAGGCAGCTATGAAGGGAATGCTTGATCCTGTCTTCGAGGAAAAGGTGATCGGACACGCAGAGGTGCGCCAGATCTTCAAAGCGTCCGCCGTAGGAAATATCGCAGGCTCCTACGTTTTGGACGGTGTGTTCAGGAGAGACTGCAAGGTGCGTATCACCAGGGAGGGCGAGCAGATTTATGAAGGCTCACTGGCCTCTCTTAAGAGATTCAAGGATGATGTGAAGGAAGTGAAGGCTGGCTTTGAATGCGGCCTTGTATTCGAGGGCTTTGACCAGATGCAGGAGCTGGATATAGTGGAGGCTTATACTATGGTAGAGGTTCCCCGCTGACACCGGGAAGGAGCATAGGGATATAGAATGAAAAAGAACAGCATAAAGAATACCAGAGTAAACGGAGAGGTACAGCGTGTGCTGGCGGAAATCATACGCGGAGGGATCAAGGATCCGCGTATCAGCCAGCTCACCTCCGTGGTGGCGACAGAGGTATCTCCCGATCTGAAGACCTGCAAGGCGTGGATCAGTGTACTGGGAGATGAGGAGGCCGGAAAAAGGACGCTGGAGGGATTAAAAAGTGCCTCCGGATATATCAAGAACCGTCTCGCAAAGGAAATCAATCTCAGGAATACGCCGGAGATCACCTTCATCCTGGATCAGTCCATCGCTTACGGCGTAAGCATGTCAAGGCTGATCGATGAGGTGGCCGGAGGCGGAAGTAAGGAGGAGTAAATGGGCATTGAAGAAATGGTAAGGGACGCGGATTCCATCGGGATCAGCGGCCATATCCGTCCGGATGGGGACTGCGTAGGCGCCTCCATGGCCATGTATCTGTACCTGAAAAAGGTGTTTCCTGAAAAAAGGATAGAGATATTTTTGGAGAAGCCCTCTGAGGTATTTGGCTGTATCAGGGATATTGGCAGCATACGGACAGAGTATAAGGCGGAGGAGGTGACGGAGGAGCTTGGAAGCTTCGATGTCTTTATTGCCATGGACGCGCCCGGCGACAGGCTGGGAGAAGCGCAGAAGCTGTATGAGGGAGCGGCCAAAAGGATAAACATCGACCACCATATCAGCAATAAGGGCAGCGGAGATACGAACTGCATCGACCCGGGGGCCAGCTCTACCAGTGAGCTGGTCTACGGGCTGCTGGATCAGGAGAAGCTGGATGAGGAGATTGCCAAAGCCATCTACATCGGCATCATCCATGACACCGGTGTATTCCAGTATTCCAATACCTCCCCCAGAACCATGGCCGTTGCAGGGAAGCTGATGGCTTTTGGCTTCAATTTTTCTGAAATCGTGGAAAAAACCTTTTATGAAAAGACCTATGTGCAGGGCCTGCTGCTGGGAAGGGCCATGCTGGAGAGCATCCTTTTCATGGACGGCAGGTGCATCGTCAGTGGGATTGAGAAGAAAACCCTGGATTTTTACCATGCAGACTCCGGGGATCTGGAGGGAATTGTCAGCCATCTGAACCGTACAAAGGGAGTGGAATGTGCTATCTTCATGTACCAGACCGGCGTGCTGGAATATAAGGTCAGCCTGCGCTCCAAAGGGAAGGTGGATGTAGCAGCCATTGCCATGTATTTTGGAGGAGGGGGCCATGTGAGGGCGGCAGGCTGCACCATGAACGGCACCTTCCACGATGTGGCCAACAATCTGTCCCTACATATAGAAAGGCAGCTGAAGCAGGCACAGGAAATAGGATGATAAACGGAATCATAAATGTATACAAGGAAGCAGGCTACACATCCCATGATGTGGTAGCCAGGCTGCGGGGCATACTCAAGCAGAAAAAAATAGGACATACCGGTACCCTGGATCCGGATGCGGTGGGAGTCCTTCCGGTCTGCCTGGGCAGCGGCACCAGGCTCTGCGACATGCTTACCGGACAAAGCAAGGAGTACCGGGCAGGCCTGCTCCTGGGGATAGAAACGGATACCCAGGACATTTCGGGAAGGGTACTGGCAGAAAAGGAGGTCCGGGTAAGTGAGCAGCAGACCAGGGAGGCCATTCTCTCCTTTGTGGGTGGCTATGACCAGATTCCGCCCATGTATTCCGCCATTAAGGTAGGAGGAAGGAAGCTTTACCAGCTTGCCAGGGAGGGCAGGGAAGTGGAGCGCAGCCCCAGACGGGTGGAGATTCATTTTATTGAGATCGAAAGACTGAGTCTGCCGGAGGCTACCCTGCGGGTGGGCTGTTCCAAGGGAACCTATATCCGCACCCTCTGCAGCGATATCGGCAGACGCTTAGGCTGCGGAGGAACGATGCAGTCCCTGGAGAGAACAAGAGTGGGGGAGTTTTCCATAGAGGATGCCCTTACCCTGGATCAGATTGAGAGGCTGCAGGCGGCAGGGGAGCTGGAGGGGCGGATCCTGCCCGTGGAGACAGTATTTGCGGATTTACCGGCAGTGACGGTAAAAAAGAAGTTTCAGAAACTTATAGACAATGGAAATGCATTTTACAGGCATATGCTCCTGGAAAAGCAGGAGCCGGCAGCAGGGGAGCAGGTTCGGGTATATAACGAGGAGGGAAGCTTTTACGGCATCTTTGTGTACCAGAAGGAGGGAGAGCGCTTCCGGCCTGTCAAAATGTTTATGGAGAAATGACGGCAGATGCAGATCATTCAAAAAACGACGGATTTTGAAATAGAGGGAAGAAGCGCTGTGACCATTGGAAAGTTCGACGGCATCCACCTGGGACATCAGGCGCTTCTCCGGTACATAGCAGAGCAGAGGAGCCGGGGGCTGAAGGCTGTGGTCTTTACCTTTGATCCTCCCCCGGCGGCCTTTTTCGGCCTTTCCGGCGGGAAGGAGCTGATGACCGGGGAGGAAAAGCGGACAGCCTTTGAACGGCTGGGAGTGGATGTGCTGATTGAGTTTCCTTTGACAGCAGAGACGGCGGCTATTGCTCCCCGGGATTTTATAGAAGGGATTCTGCGGGACAGGCTGCACACTGCCTATCTGGCAGCCGGAGCCGATATTTCCTTCGGAGCCGGGGGAAGAGGCAGCTGCAGGCTGCTGGAAGCCCTGCAGGAGCCCTGCGGTTATCGGGTACAGATCATAGACAAGGTGCGCTATCAGGGACAGGTCATCAGCTCCACTGCTGTCAGGGTCCAGGTGGAGAAGGGCGGCATGGAGAGCGCCGCCGGTATGCTGGGACGGCCCTTTTCCCTCAGTGGCCCTGTGGTCTGCGGCAACAGGCTGGGCAGGACAATGGGAATGCCTACCGCCAACCTCCTGCCTCCGAAAAATAAGCTGCTGCCTCCGGCAGGAGTCTATTTTTCAGAGGTCTGCATCGGAAACTGTCATTACAGGGGAATCACAAATATCGGCTGCAAGCCTACCGTCAGTGACAGCAGACAGCCCGGTGCGGAAACCTATATTTATGATTTTGACAGTGAGATCTACGGCAGGGAGATACAGGTATCCCTTCTGAAATTCAAAAGGCCGGAGAGGAAATTCTCCGGCATGGAGGAGCTCCGCCGGCAGATGAGGAAGGATGTGGAGGAGGGCAGGGCCTTCAGAAAATTTCCATAGATTTGTGTTTGACAGTAAATACAGTTGTTGCTATAATAAGTCTGTAATATATGTAATAAATTTGTAATAATTATCAGAAAGGCCAGGTATATATGAAGCTTAAGACAGCAACCATTACAGGCATGTGTACAGCATGCATAGCAGCAACTGTTTTATTATACAGCGAGCCGGTATACGGTGCGGAAACCTCCGTCAGGGAGGCAGTGGCCACCCCGGTAGGGGCAGCGGTTCTCTTTGAATCGGCTAAGACAGAGGAGGAATATAAGCTGGCGGCCAGGGAGGCAGAGGGAGCACTCTGGGGATATACCAACCTGGGGATCTCCAATGTGGATGACAATCTGAATGTCCGGCAGGAGCCCCATGAGAACGGCAGGATGGTAGGCAAGCTGCCTAAGAATGCAGCCTGTGAGCTGGTAGCTCAGGAAGGGGAATGGACCTTGATCAGGTCGGGCAAGGTAGAGGGCTATGTCAAGAGTGAGTACCTGCTCAGCGGCTGGGAGGCAAAGAAGCGCGCCCTGGAGGCCCGGACAACCATTGCCGTGGTCGATACGGAGAGCTTAAAGGTCAGGGAGGAGCCAAATACGGAGTGTGAGGTAATCACTCTGGTTCCTCAGGGCGAGGAGCTGGATGTGGTCGAGGTGCTGGACGGCTGGGTGAAGGTGCTGATCGATGACGAGGAGAACTATGTCTCTGCCGAGTATGTTAAGGTAGAGGAAAAGCTGGCAACGGCTATTAATATGACGGAGCTTTTATACGGGCAGGGAGTGACGGATCTGCGCGTGGATCTCTGCCAGTTTGCAAAGCAGTTTGTGGGCAATCCTTATGTCTGGGGAGGCACCAGCCTGACAAAGGGGGCCGACTGCTCCGGTTTTGTACAGAGTGTATTTAAGAAATTCGGCGTTTCTCTGCCGAGGACCTCAGCAGTCCAGGCAGGTGTGGGAACCCGGGTATCCATCTCCCAGGCACAGCCGGGAGACCTGGTATTCTATGCCAAGGGCGGCAGGATCAACCATGTGGCTCTTTACATTGGCAGCGGCCAGGTGGTTCATGCCAGCAGTCCCAGGACGGGCATTAAGATTTCAAATTATAATTACAGGACTCCGGACAGAATTATGAGAGTTTTGCCATAGGCCTGCATCTTACGGAAAAAGGCTTCCATGACAGGAGTGGGCTGGAGGAAAAGGCTGAGGTACCTAGCTCAGCCTTTTTGATTGTTCCTGCTTTGAGGACGGAGATCCTGCGAGGAGAGGAAAACAAGGATGGTGAAAAAATGGACAGTACTTTTAGCGGGGCTATCAGTTCTGCTGCTCATGGGATGCAGGACCGGGATGAAGGGTGTATTTAAGGTCTCCGTGCCCCGGAAGGAAGAAAAAACAGTGGTGACAGCCCTGTATCACAAGCGGCTGGATCGGTTCGAGGAGCTGGTGGAGTCTACCTATGAGGATATAGACCTGGAGGTGGAGCCCAGCACTCTTTCCACCTATAATAGTGACATCCTGCGACGGCTGAGGAACGGACACGGAAAGGATCTGATCCTTACCTCTATGCCCAACAGTGAAATTGCGGATTATATGCTGGATCTGAGTGCGGAGGAGTTTTCTGTCCGCTACGGGGATGCCACCATGGAGACCATGCGCTATCAGGGGCGTACCATCTGTCTGCCCATGCCCGGCATTTACAGAGGCACCGTAATCAATCAGACTCTGGTGGAGCAGCTGGGCCGGGAGGTGCCCCGCACCCGGGAGGAATTTCTGGCGCTGCTGCAGGCAGCTTCGGAGACAGGGACAGGAATGGGGGAGGATGGGGCGGTGTTTGCCGTCCGGGATATTGATGGCATCTCACTGGGGGAAATGTTTATCAGCTCCATTGTGCCGGATTTTTTAGGGACCATGGAGGGAGAGCGGTGGCTGGGCGCCTTTCTCAATAAAGAGGCAGCCATGGAAGGAGTAATGGAAAGCCAGCTTCAGTTCGTACTGGAGCTGGCCCGGAAGGGCTATACGGATCCTGGGAGAATTGCTGCCTTCAGCAGCAGTAAGAGAGGGGTGGATGTGGTCAGGCGTATGGTGGACAGGGAGCTGCTGGCGGCCTATGCCACCAGCGATATCCTGAAAGAGATCCGTTGTGAAAATACCGAGGATGTCTTTATGATGCTTCCCTTCCTGGGCAGCGGGGAGCATTCTGCCTGGGTTACTGCCGCTCCTGCCGCTTATCTGGGCATCAACCGAGTCGTGGAGGAGGATGAGAAAAGGCTGGATGCCTGCAAACGGGTTCTGAATCTGTTTTCCACAGCAGTAGGGCAGGAGGCGGTCCTGGAGGATACCCAGACGGACAGATCCTATCTGGTGACTCAGGAGGTAAGGAGCGCAGGGAAAAGCCATACTGGTCTGGAGGACTATGTGGAGTGGGGATATGTCTATGACCTGAACCGTTTCCACTCTGACATTCTTTGGCTGTTTGGCAGAAATATTGCACAGGTCTGCAATGGCTGGATGGAGCTTCCGCAGGCTCTGGCTGAGGTGGATGACCTGAACCGGAACGGAACCATACATAATGAGGGGGATCATACCCTGATCGGCTCCGTCAGTGAGGATCTTTTATACGAAAATTACAATACCCGATATGGAGAGACGGCCATCGGCAATTTGATTACAGATGCCGTTGCGGAGGTGTCAGGAGCCGATATTGCCGTTATCAACGGCGGGGCAATCCGTGCCAGTCTGTATGCCGGTGATGTCTATATCAGCGATCTGGCAGCAGTCTGTCCTTACAGAAACACCATCGTTACGGTGGAGATGACCGGAGCAGTTCTCAGAGAGATGCTGGAGAACGGCATTTCTGAGATCTACTATCACAGGACGCCGGGCGGCAAATTCCTGCAGGTTCACGGTCTGCATTATGCTGTCTCGGTAGACAGGTCTGCTGAGACGGCAGATGGGTTGGGGTCAGAGCCTGCCGGAACAGAGCTGATCAGCATGACGCTGCCGGATGGGACGCCTATCCGGGATGACAAAAGCTATAAGGTGGCTGTCACAAGCTATATGTGCGGGATTTCCGGTTATGAGGATGGAGGGGGAGATGGATATACCATGCTGAATTTGTTCAGCCATGAGCTTCCCAAGGCGGAGGGGGTCATCCTGCTGGAGGATACCGGGATTACCCATGAGGAGGCTCTCATTCGGTATTTCAGAAATCATAACAGAGAAGAAATCACCTCGGAGACGGAGGGACGAATCACAGTAAGGGTGACGGGAGGCCTGGATGGATAGAGAAATAAAACGGAAAAAACACAGGATCCCGTGCAGCAGGGGAGTAATAGCGGGGGTGGTTTCCGTGGGTATCGTGCTGCTGGTGCTGATGATCTCCACCCGGTGGTATATAGGGGAGTCTCAGACTGCTACCGAAAAGGCCGTCCATAGCGTCAGTGAATTTTATCTGCAGGAGCTTTCCGTCCAGATCAGGAAGCTGCTGCAAAACAATTTGAATAACCAGATCAGGCAGCTTCAGGCAGCGGTCAATGCCATTGATGCCCGGGAACTGCAGGATCAGGCCGCCCTGCAGTCACATATCCTGCGGATGCAGCAGGCCAATCAGTTTGACTTCTATGGCCTGGTGGATGAGGAGGGAACCGTGTACACCGGGGATAAGGTATTTACCGGTATCTCCAGATTAAACTTCCTGATCAGGCCGGAGTTTTCAGAGCCGGATATTTCCATTGACCAGACGCTTGGAGATCGGAACATGGTCATGGTGGCAGTGCCCGTTGGGGATCTGTATTTTGACGGGAAGGCTCTGACCGGAGGGCTGATCGGCATCAATACCTGTGCAGTAGCCAGCAGGCTGGCTCTGAAAAACGAGGATGCCCAGACCTTTTCCAATGTGATCCTGACGGATGGATCCTATGTGATCAGAACACCCCAGCACTATCTGCCGGATAATACCAATTTTTTTTCGGCCCTGTCTGCCAGAGCCCGTTTCAGGGAGGGATATTCTGCCCGGGATATGGAGGAGGATATCCGGGCAGGCAGAAGTGGGATTACGGCCTATTACCTGTCGGATTTCCTGCATTATACCTACTATGCCCCAGTTGAGGGAACGGACTGGTACATCGCCACCACCATTCTCTATGATACCATCAGCAGGGATGTGGAGTCTGTCCGCAGTACCATCACACGCAGCAGCATGATCCAGCTTGGCCTGGTGCTGGCTGTGGTGCTGGGCGTGTTTCTGGTGTATTTCTGTCAGAGGAGGCGCAATGAGCTGCTCCGGCTGGAAAAGGTACAGGCAGAGGAAAGCAGTAAGGCCAAAAGCCAGTTTCTCGCCAGCATGTCCCATGATATCCGTACACCTATGAATGCCATTATCGGTTTCACGGATCTGGCGCTCCGGAATGAGGAGGAACCCTGTCTTGTCCATGAGTATCTGACAAAAATCAATCTCTCCGGCAACCATCTTCTCAGCCTGATTAACGATGTACTGGATATGAGCCGCATTGAGAGCGGGAAAATGTATCTGGAGAACGCACCCTGCAGCCTGGCGGAGATTTTTCAGGAACTGAATACCATTGTTCAGGGGCAGGTCTGGGCCAAACAGCAGACCTTGTATATGGATGCTGTCAATGTGGTAAATGAAGAGGTCTGCTGTGACAGACTGCGTTTGAATCAGATCCTGCTCAATCTGCTGGGCAATGCCATAAAGTTCACTCCGGCAGGAGGCAGGATTTCCGTGCTGGTCACCCAGAAGGAGGAGGCGCCTGAGGGGTACGGCTCCTATGAATTCCGGGTAAAGGACAATGGCATTGGTATGACGGCAGAGTTTGCAGCCAGAGTATTTGAACCCTTTGAGAGGGAACGGACCGCCGCAGTCAGCCACATCCAGGGCACCGGCCTGGGGATGAGCATTGCCAAAAATATTGTGGATCTGATGAAGGGGACGATACGGGTGGAAACGGCGCCTGACGAGGGGACAGAGTATATTGTCAGTCTGAATCTGGCTCTTCAGGATGGGGAAAGCGCCGCTCCATGTCTGACTGGACTGAAAGGGATGCGTGCCTTGGTGGTGGATGAGGATTTCACAGCCTGCGACAGTACCGCCAGGATGCTTGTCCAGACAGGGATAGAGGCGGAATGGACTCTGTCGGGGCGGGAAGCAGCGCACCGGGCTCAACAGGCTCTGGAAAGGGGCAGGGGATATCAGGCATTCATCGTTAACTGGCAGCTACCGGACATGACCGGCATAGAAGCAGTCAGACAGCTTCGGGCAGTTGCCGGAAAGGAGAACCCCATCCTCATCATGGCAGCCTATGATTGGGCAGGTGTGGAGGAGGATGCCGGAGAAGCAGGAGTGACAGGCTTCTGCAGAAAGCCGATGTTTCTCTCCGATCTGCGCCGGGCACTGGTACAGACAGCCGGGGAGAAGGGCAGCGGTCAGGGACAGCAGCGGAAGGAAGCGGCTCCTGATTTGAAAGGGAAACGGATCCTGCTGGCGGAGGACAATGAATTTAACAGGGAAATCGCGATGGAAATTCTTCTGGAATATGGTTTTCAGGCAGAAGAGGCGGAGAACGGCCAGGAAGCGGTGGAAAAGCTCCGGGAGTCTGCTCCCGGGTATTATGATCTGGTGCTGATGGATATCCAGATGCCCGTCATGGACGGCTATGAGGCCGCCAGGGAAATCCGCCGTCTGGAAAACAGTGCCCTGGCGGATATCCCCATCCTTGCCATGACAGCCAATGTCTTTGAAGAGGATAAAAGGGAGGCCCTGGCCAGCGGCATGAATGGGCATATAGCCAAGCCTGTGCATATCGGCAGGCTGCTGGAGGCCTTTGGACAAATCCTGGCAGAGGGCAGTGACACCCCTGAGGAACAGGGAGCAGGGGAGCCGGGCCGGGAGGAACGGGGATGCTGATCAGAGATATTTTTCAATACAGGAAAGAAACCTCTCCTGCACCGGAAGGATATCCTCCAGAATCCGTCCGGCCTCCTGGGGACTCCCCTCCCGGAGCAGGGTGACAATATCACTGTAGGCCAAAAAAAGCGGGGTCAGGGACAGATTCCCTGTCATCCCCTTCAGGGTATGGGCGGAGATCAGCGCCTCCTCAAGGCTGTCTGCCCGGAGAGGCTCCAGCACCTTCACCTGCCGGAAGGCCGGCGGAAATTTACGGAGCATCCTTTCATACATGGAGACATTGCCTATGAAGCGCTGTATGCCATCCTCAATATCTGCCCCCAGTTCCTGAAGCTCATAAATTAAGCTCATTTTACCTGACTCCATCTTTTATTTCCTCCAAGTATAATCATGCTGAATCTGACGCCACAAAGCCCCTCGGCTTTTTCATTATAGTTTTCTATTATATAAGATAAAGGTTAGAAAGTAAACTTTTAATCCTCCTGAGCACAGGATGGGCTGTACACTTTCCTTAAAAATTGTCCGTAAGTATTTACAGGAGAAAAGAAGTGTGTTAGTATTAGAAAGTATGGAATTCAGCCGATGCTCAGGTCAGGGACGACTCCGACCCGGCCCTGGTATCCGGCATAAAAAAGAGCAGGAGGAAGAAAAATGATTTCCAAGGAAAAGAAAACAAAGATCATCAAAGAGTATGCCAGAACAGAGGGGGACACCGGTTCACCGGAGGTACAGGTGGCAGTGCTTACCGCAAGGATCCAAGAGCTTACCGAGCACCTGAAGGCCAATCCCAAGGATCATCATTCCAGAAGAGGACTTCTGAAGATGGTAGGGCAAAGACGCGGCCTGCTGGGCTACCTGAAGAAAACCGACATCGAGAGATACCGTTCCTTAATTGAAAGACTGGGAATCAGAAAGTAATAAAATAGGCAAAAGGCGGATACAGGCTGAAAAATCAGAGTGTCCGCCTTTTCATAGTGAAAGAGATATGTGACAAAGAAAGGCAAAATCTATGGAAAAAAATTATAAAACCTTTACCATGGAGCTGGCCGGCAGGCCCCTCCGTGTGGATATCGGAAGAGTGGGCAAACAGGCCAACGGCTGTGCCTTTATGCAGTACGGGGAAACTACGGTGCTGTGTACGGCCACGGCCTCTGAGAAGCCCAGGGAGGGCATTGATTTCTTTCCTCTGAGCGTGGAATACGAGGAGAAGCTGTATGCGGTGGGTAAGATCCCCGGCGGCTTTAATAAGAGAGAGGGAAAGGCCTCTGAGAATGCCGTGCTGACCAGCCGTGTGATCGACAGGCCCATGCGTCCGCTCTTCCCCAAGGACTACAGAAACGATGTGACCCTCAGCAATATGGTCATGAGCGTGGATCCCGCCTGCCGCCCCGAGCTGGTGGCCATGATAGGCGCGGCTATCGCTGCCAGTATTTCCGATATTCCCTTCGACGGTCCCTGTGCCGCCACCCAAGTGGGCATGATTGACGGGGAGTTTGTCATCAACCCTTCCCAGGAGCAGTGGAAGGTGGGTGACCTGAACCTGACAGTGGCCTCCACCGGTGAGAAGGTGATCATGATCGAGGCCGGAGCCAATGAGATTCCCGAAGAAAAGATGATCGAGGCCATCTACATGGCCCATGAGATCAACCAGACACTGATTGCCTTTATCCGGCAGATCGTGGCAGAGGTGGGCAGGCCCAAGCATGAGTATACAAGCTGTGCCGTGCCGGAAGAGCTGATGGAAGCAATCAGGGAAACCGTGCCTCCGGAGGAGATGGAGGCGGCAGTGTTCACCGATGAGAAACAGGTGAGGGAGGAGAACATCAGGAAGCTCACCGGGAGGCTGGAGGAGGCTTTTGCGGAGAAAGAAGAATGGCTGGCCTGCCTGGGAGAGGCGGTGTACCAGTACCAGAAAAAGACGGTCAGAAAGATGATCTTAAAGGATCATAAGCGTCCGGACGGACGAGCTATGGATCAGATCCGGCCGCTGGCAGCGGAGGTGGATCTGATCCCCAGGGTACACGGCTCCGCCATGTTTACAAGAGGGCAGACCCAGATCTGTACGGTGACCACCCTGGCTCCTCTGTCTGAGATGCAGAGAATCGACGGGCTGGATGAAAATGAAGTGAATAAGAGATATATGCACCACTATAATTTTCCCTCCTATTCCGTGGGTGAAACGAAGCCCAGCAGGGGACCCGGACGAAGGGAAATCGGCCATGGTGCCCTGGCGGAGAAGGCATTGATTCCGGTGCTTCCCAGCGAGGAGGAGTTTCCCTATGCTATCCGCACCGTGTCTGAGACCTTTGAGTCCAACGGCTCCACCTCCCAGGCCTCTGTCTGTGCCTCCACCATGTCGCTGATGGCGGCGGGAGTGCCGATCAAAAAGGCGGTAGCGGGTATTTCCTGTGGACTGGTGACGGGAGAGAGTGACGATGACTATATCCTGCTGACGGATATCCAGGGACTGGAGGACTTCTTCGGCGATATGGACTTTAAGGTGGCCGGTACCCATCAGGGCATCACTGCCATCCAGATGGATATTAAGATCCACGGACTCACCAGGCCCATTGTAGAGGAGGCCATCAGCAGAACTAGGGAGGCCAGAGAATACATCCTGGATGAGATCATGCGTCCGGCTATCGCAGAGCCCAGGAAGGAGGTCGGCCCTTATGCACCCAAGATTATTTCCGTCCAGATCGATCCGGAGAAGATCGGCGACGTGGTGGGTCAGAGGGGCAAGACCATCAACGAGATCATCGCCCGGACAGGGGTAAAGATCGACATTACCGATGACGGGAAGGTGTCTGTATGCGGTACCGATGGAGCCATGATGGACAAGGCAGTGGAGATGGTGAAGATCATTACCACAGACTTTGAGGAGGGTCAGATCTTTAAGGGCGTAGTAGTCAGCATCAAGGAGTTCGGCGCATTTATTGAGTTTGCACCGGGCAAGGAGGGTATGGTGCATATTTCCAAGATAGCAAAGCAGAGGATCAACCGGGTGGAGGATGTTCTCACCCTGGGAGACAGGGTGACTGTGGTATGTCTTGGCAAGGACAAGATGGGCAGGCTCAGCTTCTCTATGAAGGATGTGGCCCAGACTCCCGGACAGTAGGATATGTAAACGAAAAGATAGGGCGGCTTTCCAATCAGGGCCGTCAGCCTCAAGGAGATCGGGCTTCCCGTCTCCTTGATTTTTATTATACATACTCCTGCCTCCTGCATATATTACATCAAACGGGATAACTTATAAGGATATGCAGGAATATGAAAAAAAATGATAATTTTGCTACACAGTCCCTGGAGCTGCATCTGTTCTTTGGAAGGATCATGAAGGAACATTCTCTCTTTCTGATGGCAGGCTTTCTGCCGCCGGACGCTGTTTTGGCGAAGAAGGCGGACTGGTTCAGGCAGCAGTTTGAGGATCTGCTCCGGCAGACAGTGAGGCTCAGTGACGGCGCGGTTTCCCCGGAGGCGCTGGAGTCCGGAGAAATAGTGACAGACTTTACGGAAAAGGCAGAGAGGAGTACCAGCCGGCTTATCGGGATTCCCATTGAAACCCGCATTACACAGGACGAAAAGGCACTTCGGGCAGGATGTGGGTGGATGGAGAACAGTCAGCTGAGGCAGCAGGTAAGAGCTCTGAATGAAAGGGCTCTGAAGCTGACAGACGGACTGATCACTTTTAAGGAGGAGCTGCTGGACCGGGTAAGCTCCTGCAGGACTTTTACGGCCAACTATCCCCTCCTGATCAGGCATATTATAAGAGAGGCGAAGCAGTACCGGATGATGACGGAGCTGGTGAATGAAAAGGGCTGCCTGTCTTCGCCAGGGAGTACAGGATGCTCCTTCAGGAGGCGTCAGAGAGGAACTGGGAGACGATGGATGCCCTCACCAGGCAGACGCTGGCAGAGACTGTAAAATACAGAGATTTTAAGGCGGCCGGGACGGAGGGGATTCTCCA
>JALESH010000089.1 GCA_022781985.1 Lachnospiraceae bacterium
CCAAAAATTTTGTTTCAATGTTTTTCACTAACTTTCTCCTATGCGCATATGATTGTAAAACAAATACAAGCGTCCTTCATTTTGTTTTACATTTATTAGACGTCAAATACCCTCTTTTGGTTTCAAATTAGTTTTCTCGCGGGCTTATTTCAGTGCAGCAGAAGCTGGATTGAAATAAGTCCAAGATCCTTTTTGAATTCCAGAAAGTGTCTGAAAAATACAAAAGCTCAATTTAACATTTGCAGATTTACTTTCTATACTGATAGATTTGAATAGAAGAGGTCTTTCCATTAAAGGAAATACTACCTATTCTCAACAGGATAACCAACTCATGGCTCATTTATCGTTGGATATTAAAAATGCCCAGATCGCCACTTTTATTCCGGATTGGAATAAAGTCAATGAAGAATTGGCGTCCGGTTTGATGGATGAGGATGAGTACCAAGTTTGGCTGGAAGATACGTTGAAACTGTTTAATGTGCCGATTGATGATTATATATAAGTCATTTTTTGGCGTGTTTCATATTTAGTTGACAAAACTAAAGACAACCTCCGTTTTGTACGATAAAATAGAATTAACAATCAACAACGATAACGTACAAGGAGGTTGCCTATGTATTTCTATTTTAACGTATATTTTATGAGGTGTAAATAATAAAGCAGCAACAAAATTAACAATTTTTAATCGCCTTGCCATTGGATGTGCTGCATTATCCCGGATTTCCGTCTCCAGTATTGCTGAACAGCATCATATTTCCAGAAATTACGTCTATATCTTAAAGAAAGATGCTGAAACGATATCATCCCGTGTGGAACAGGATCCTTCTGCTGCTGTCAGAGACTTATGTGAAAAAGTCTTTCCTGCGCAACAGATGTTCATCGCTGATGAACACTTTTATGAAAAAAGGATCTTTTCCCTTGCTTTGGATGGTACTGCTTCGGAAGGACCTTTCAGGCATCCGTCAGGGAGCCAATGATGAAATTTTCCAGTGCGGGAAGCCTGTCTTGACCGGAGTTGACGCGGATACCGGTTATGTCTATCTGCTTCAGCCGGCTGCCAGGAGTGCTGACCGAAGACTCCGGCATATCTTAAAGAAAAAATATGCGGATGCATACCTTGAGATAGAAAGTATCCTGAAAGGAGTCAAACGTGCCAGCAGTCTGGTGGAAAACCTGAATGGAAGGCTGCGGTGATACATGAATCTGAAAAGGATGATACCAGAAAAGTTTTAAACTATGTTGAAAGTCTATTTTAATACCAAAAAATATCGAAGATCACGAAAGGAAGAACATGCAGGCAAAAGTCCGCTTTTTCCTCTGATGTGGATTTTTATACAAAGTTCTCTGCAAAGGCATCGAAATATATAAATCCGGTCAATGATGCGGAGCGACGCTGCTCTATGAAAGAGCAATGAACTTACAGGATTTGAGAGAGGGGCTTTTAAA
>JALESH010000023.1 GCA_022781985.1 Lachnospiraceae bacterium
GAACGATCAGCTTTGTCATCTTGCAGTCTGCACCGGTAGACAACAACTTGGATGTGGTCGCAATAACCGGATAAGGTGCAGAAACGGAAATGAAGTAATCCAGTTTCTTTTTGCCATAATCATCGCTGCCGGTGATGCGCACAACATAGTCGGGATTCTCTTTGACCATATCAGAGTTCAGATTGACCAATGCCTGACGCATACGCTCCGCAGCATCTTCTGTGGCACAGAATACGATGGTTTTCGCCATTCTGTCCGTGCTTTTCAGATAGCGGGTGATTTCAGATGCAACCTGCTGAATACGATCTTCGATAATGATGTTGTAATCATAGTCACTATTGGTATAAATACGGTCTTCGATTTCATTGCCATAAATATCTCTTTGTCCCTTACGAGGACGCCAGCCATCGCCAATATCGGTCATAATATTGATTACCTTGAACGGTGCAAGGAAGCCGTCCTCGATGCCTTCTTTCAGGCTGTACATATAGATAGGTTCCCCAAAGTAACTCAGGTTAGAGATATACTTGGTTTCTTTCGGCGTTGCAGTCATGCCGATCTGAGTTGCAGAACTAAAGTATTCCAAAATTCTGCGCCAACGGCTTTCTTCTTTCGCAGATCCACGATGACACTCATCCACGATAATGAGATCAAAGAAATCCGGAGTGAACAGTTCGCTGAAATGTTCCTTATCATCGTCACCAACCAACTGCTGATACAGAGAGAAATATACCTCATGGGAAGTAATGGTACTCTTATCGTCTTTGGCAACATTAATTTTATGAATAACCTTTTCCAGCGGAGCAAAGTCCTGCTGAATGGACTGATCCACAAGAATATTGCGGTCAGCAAGGTAAAGAATCTTTCGCTTCAAACCACTTTGGAGCATACGGTAGACGATCTGGAATGCGGTATAAGTTTTACCCGTACCGGTAGCCATGACGAGTAGCAAGCGATTCTGACCTCTTGCAATGGCATCTACGGTTCTGTTGATAGCAATACGTTGATAGTAACGAGGAGGATATGTATTCTGGCTACTGTAATAAGGTTGCTCAATTATCGCTTCCTGTTCCGGTGTCATTCCAGACTCCTGCTTAAAGCGAGCAACCAATTCAGCTTCGGTCGGGAACTCATCCATACCAAACTGACGCTCTCTCCCTGTAAGAAAATCATGTTCCGCAAACCCATCACCATTAGAGCTATAGGCAAACGGGAGATCAAGCATTTGAGCATAGGTCATAGCCTGCTGTAAACCGTGAGAAATGCTGTGATTGTTGTCCTTTGCTTCAATAATGGCAATCGGGTTGTTGGCGTTCAGATACAGAATATAATCTGTACGCTTCGGCTTTTCACGGAACACAAAGTTTCCCTTCAGGTTAATCTTGCCGTCAGTAATCTGTGTTTCCATTGTAATTTTACTTCTATTCCATTTTGAGGTAACCGCAGGAGTAATATACTGCAGCTTAATATCTTCTTCTGTCATTGCTTTTTTCGACAAGATTGCACTCAATTGTATATCCTCCTTCCGTCACGCTGTTTCATCTGGAAGTATGTCCATAATGTCATCCATAGAACAATTTAATACCCCACAGATTTTAACCAAAACCTCTACACGAACATCTTCGTTCTTTCCAAGTTTCGCCATGGCATTTGTACTTATCTTTGCAGATTTTATAAGTTGCGTCTTGCTCATTCCCCGATCAATAAGGATTTTCCATAATTTATTATAACAAACTGCCATGATCAAACCTCCCGTCATTGCAACTTCTCATAGTTTTGTTTTATGAGAACATTATAGCATCTTCTGTTTTGAAATTCAATTTCAGATTGCAATTCTCAATTGTCATATATACAATCAATCCATTCGTATTCTGTCTGTTCCTGCCTGTTTTGATATTGTTCTTTTTTATTTCAGAAAATCGGATAGGATAGGAAAGGATCAGTATCACTATAGGGTCTGATTTAGGAGTTCAACCATTCTCAGATAGACCTTCCTGGAGGGTCTGCGATGCCCTGCTTCGAGTTTGTAAAACTTGGAATAATCCCTATATGCTCTGCAAACGCCTTCTGAGACATTCCCGGAGCCAAGCGGATACTCTTTAATGCTTCGCTATACGGAGCAGCAAGAAAGTCCGCCAAATCATCATATAGAATGCCTGCGTCAACTTCCAGTGCTTTTGAAAACGCATTCGCCACATCATATGGGATAGGATGCCTATTCTGCTCGTACATAAGAATTGTCGCCGGAACAACATCAATTTGCTCTGCCAGCTGTCTGGTGGTCAACCGTTTTCTTAAGCGATAGTATCGCAGGTTGTCTCCCGGAAGATTGGTCTTTGGCTTTTCTTCAAACGGTATCGTCAGATGGAGCAATAGTCTGCCTTGAGGGAATTCGCACAACGATGTGTGATTGAAAATATCATTGCAAATCCGTCATGTGATAGATTCAAAAAAGAAAAAAAGAGCATGGATAAAGATGAAAATTAAGAAAATAATATATATGGCAGTGGGCTGTCTGGGGGTGGGGTTAGGTGCTGTTGGAGCCGTGGTTCCCATGCTTCCCGCTTTTCCTTTTCTGCTGCTGGCGGCCTTCTGTTTTGGCAGAAGCTCAGAAAAGCTGAACAACTGGTTTATCCATACAAAGCTTTATAAGAATAATCTGGAAAGCTATGTGAAGGGCAGAGGGATGACATGGAAAACCAAGATCCGTGTGATAGGATCGTGCTGGCATGCGTGTGGCTGTTTCATATCTTATATTTTTTTGGTGTAAAACAATAAAAATGACTATTGACCAGCATTGATATAAGTATTATACTACAAATAGAACAAAAGTTGAATTTTCAGACATGCTGTGGGAAAAGGAGAGATGACTTATGTTAAGGCCCAGTATTTTTAGTGAGAATTTATTCGATGACTTTTTTGGATTTGACCGTCCGGCTCTTGGGTATCATCGGGGACACACCAGTGATATCATGAAAACGGATGTGCAGGAATTTGACACAGGATATGAATTGGACATCAGCCTTCCGGGATATAAGAAGGAGGATATCCAGGCTGAACTGAAGGATGGATATCTGACCATCAGTGCTGAGACTTCACAGGACAGTGATGAAAAGGATGAAAAAACCGGCAGGTATATTCGCAGGGAAAGATATTATGGTTCCTGCAGCAGAAGCTTTTATGTGGGTCGGGATGTGAAGCAGGAGGATGTGAAGGCCAGGTTTGAGGATGGCGTCCTGAAGCTTACGATTCCCAAAATGGATGCAAAGAAACCGGAAATCGAACAAAAGAAGCTGATTGCCATTGAGGGCTGAGCTGTTGTTTTAAGAAAAGAGGATTGTGATGCTGCAATCCTCTTTTTTGCCGGAAGCCTTTTTTCGGAATAGAAAACCAGGATCCGTGAAACCGGCTCACCTGCCCCGAGGGATACACTGGTGAAGAAAAGCAGTATATAGAAAGACTGCTGCGGTTATGGTACAATGAGGAAAGACAGGCCATAACAGATCAAATTTCAGAAAGGCGCGCACCCTATGTGGAGAAGGATCCGACCAGATTCTGTACATATGAAGAATTTCAGGCCGGAGCGGATGCACTGAAAAAGTTCTGTCTGCTCCGTGCAGAGAGTGTAAGCGGTCAGCTGGAGGGCACAATCCCTTCCGCAGCAGATGGACAGTCCTTGGATCAGTCCTCTCTGATCGATGGCCTCAGACCTCAATATTTCCGATATGGGTGACATGAATAACAGCAGGATGGGAAATATAGGAGGGGGGAAATAGTCAGGTTGTTTTTCTTTCCCTTGTTTTTTCCCCTGCAAGATGTCATAATAACAGGGAAATAATATTCTGCCGTATCATCGGAGAATAAAACGCAGGAAAGGAAAGTGAAGAGGGATGATGAAGGCATATATTGAGGAGGCGGAAAAGGCCCTCCTCCATACTTATAACAGATACCAGGTGGTGCTGGATCGGGGGGATGGCGTATATCTGTATGATATAGAAGGGAAAAGATATCTGGATTTCGTTTCCGGTATCGCCGTCTTTGCCCTGGGCTATCATAACAGGGAATATAACGATGGGCTGAAGGAGCAGATCGATAAGCTGATACATACCTCCAATTATTATTATAATGTACCGGCTATAGAGGCTGCAAAGAAGCTGAAGAAGGTGTCGGGAATGGACAGGGTGTTCTTTACAAACAGCGGTGCAGAGGCAGTGGAGGGTGCCATCAAGGCGGCCAGAAAGTATGCTTATTTAAGGGATGGACATACCGGTCATGAGATCATAGCCATGAACCATTCCTTCCACGGAAGAACCATGGGAGCCCTGTCGGTGACAGGAAATCCCAAGTACAGGGAAGCCTTTGAACCTATGATAGGGAATATAAAATTTGCGGAAATGAACGATTTTGAAAGTGTGGAGGCATTGGTCAGTGACAGAACCTGCGGCATAATTTTTGAAACGGTGCAGGGGGAGGGAGGCATCTATCCCGCTGCAAGGGAGTTTATGGAGAAGGTGAAGGCTCTCTGCGAGGAAAGGGATATTCTGCTCATTCTGGATGAAATCCAGTGCGGCATGGGACGCACCGGGTATATGTATGCATGGCAGAAATATGGCATCAGGCCGGATATTATGACCACAGCCAAGGCGCTGGGCTGCGGTGTGCCGGTGGGAGCCTTCCTGATGACGGAGAAGACAGCGCAGCATTCTCTGACCAGCGGGGACCACGGCACGACCTACGGAGGCAATCCTCTGGCGGCGGCAGCGGTCAGCAGAGTGCTGGATTTATTTGAAGAGAACCATATCCTGGAGAATGTGAATTCCGTGGCTCCCTATCTGGAGTCACGGCTGGATGAGCTGGTGGCGGGATATGATTTTGTGGAAGCCAGAAGAGGAGCGGGACTGCTGCAGGGGCTGGTATTTACCAGACCTGTGGGGGAGGTGATCAACAGGGCGCTGGACAAGGGATTGCTGTTGATCAATGCAGGCACTCATATTATCCGTTTTGTGCCGCCCTTGGTCATAACCAGGGAGGACGTGGATCATATGATGAGGATTTTGAAGGAATGCCTTGCCGATTTAACATAGGAAAGTGTGGATATAAGAATGGGTCTCAGAAAAAGAATTTTTTCAGCGGGACTGCTGGCTGTCATAGTGATGGTTGCAGTGGGGATAGGAGCTTCCGGCCTGGCTCTTCGGGAGCAGGACGGCACATCGATTTTTACCAGACAGAAGGAGACGATCTACTTCTGGTATACGGATGAGGCGCTGACGGACTATTTGAACAGCGCGGCGGTAGCCTATGGCGAGAGCCATCATGCAAGGGTGATTCCCGTACTGGCTTCGGGGCTGGAATATCTGGAAAATATCAATCGGGCCTCCATACAGTCTGAGACACCCCCGGATCTGTATTTGATCAGCAACGATTCGCTGGAAAAGGCATATCTGTCGGGGTTGGCTGTCAGGGTAGAGGAAAGCATATGGGATGATATCAAGGAGGGCTGTCCTGATGCCGCCAGGCTGGCAGTCACCTATAAGGGGGAGGTCATCGGCTATCCCCTGTATTTTGAAACCAGTGCACTGCTCTATAACAGAACCTATCTGGAGGACTTTGCAGGGAAACAGCTGGAGGCCGAGGCGGATGCCGCAGCTGGAGAAGCTGCCATGGCCATGATAGAAGAAAATGGGCCGGAGAATGTGCCTGATGACGGAATGCCGGATTTAGAGGAGGCGGATCCTGAGACAGGAGTCATCCCGGCGGATGGGGAGGAGATCCAGGAGAGGGTGCAGGAAATCCTTCCCTCCACTATCCGTGATATTTTGGAGTTTGCCAATGAATACGATGCTCCGGAGCAGGTAGAGGCTGTCTTTAAATGGGATGTAACAGATATTTTTTATAATTATTTCTTTGTGGGCAACTATTTGAATGTGGGCGGTGAGGCCGGTGACAGCACAGCTAATATGGACATCTACAACGCAGATGCCATACGATGCCTGAAGGTGTATCAGGATCTGAACCAGTTTTTCTCCATCGATACAAAGGAAATCAGCTACCAAGATGTGCTGGACGATTTCATACAGGGAAAGGTTGTCTATATGGTGGCTACTACGGATGCGGTGGCCAAGCTGGAGGCAGCCAGGGAGGAGGGAGAATTTGACTATGAGTATGGTATCGCGCCGGTGCCGGATATTGATGAGATCCTGCAGACCCGATCCCTTTCGGTTACAAACTGTGTAGTGATAAACGGTTATACGAACCATCGGAAGCTGGCCGAGGATTTTGCCAGGTTTCTGGCCAGTGAGTATACCTCCTCTCTGTATCCCAGGACAGGGAAGGTGGCTGCCCGCTATGGGGTGGACTACGGCAATGTCAATCTGCAGGAATTTGTCAATGAGTATGATGTCTCCGTACCCATGCCGAAGATGGTGGAAACCAGCAGCTTCTGGGTGGAGCTGGAGGTGGCCTTTTCCCAGATATGGAATGGCGCGGATGTGAATGACAGGCTGAGGGCATTGTCGGAAAAGACCATGACCCAGGTCACAGGAGAGCCATATACAGAAGCAGTCATCCAGGAGGAAGAGGAGGCTGTGGAGGAGGAAGAGTATCTGGATGAGGAGGAGCTGAGAAGGGAGGCCAGGGGAGAAACCCGTGAAGAAGACGGACAGAAAGTGACGGAGGCTGAAGCCGACGAATAATTTTCCGGTCATATGGGTATGAATAATCCGGTAAGCGATTGCTGAAAGGATTAGGAGGATCCATATGATTGGTTTTTTTATTGCATTGATTTCCGGCGCACTGATGAGTATTCAGGGGGTTTTTAATACACAGGTTACGAAGACTTCCGGCATATGGGTGGCCAATGCCTTTGTCCAGCTCACAGCCCTGCTGGTGTGCCTGGGCGCCTGGCTGGTCACCGACAGGCAGTCCTTTGGCGCCCTGCTCCGGGTGGAGCCAAAATACATGCTCCTGGGCGGTGTTATAGGCGCCTTCATCACCTATACAGTGATCAAGGGCATGGAGATGCTGGGGCCGGCGAAGGCAGTTATGCTTATTGTGATCGCCCAGCTGATTGTGGCCTATGTTATAGAGCTGCTTGGGTGGTTCGGAGTGGAAAAGCAGTCCCTAGAGTGGCGGAAGGTGCTGGGGATGCTGATCGCTGTAGCAGGGGTAGTGATATTCAAATGGAAATAAAAATACACTTGTAAAAGCGTACTAATTATCTTACAATGAAATAGCAGTCGCATAGAGGGGTCTTCCTAAAATTTAAAGCATGAAAGGAAACTATGCGATGACAGGTGAAGGAAGAGTAAATTTAAAAAAAGTCTTGGGCCTTTTTCTCATATTGACGGCACTGCTGGCCCCATCCGGCTGCAGCAGGGAGACGGTGGTACTGGATGCGGAGGATCTGGTACTGCTGGAGGAGACCGGAGTGCATGAGGCAGAGGAAAACAAAGGGAACGGTTCCGGTGAGGAGACTGAAGCTGCAGAAGAAAGGGTGGAGGAATCCACTCTGTTCGTACATATTTGCGGAGAGGTGGCAGAGCCGGGGGTGTATGAGCTTCCGGAGGGAAGCAGAATCTATGAGGCTGTGGAGGCAGCAGGAGGCTTTACCGAAGCGGCGGAGCCTGGCTATGTGAATCTGGCTCAGGTGCTGGCGGACGGCCAGCAGGTGGAAATACCTGACAGAAAAAGCGCGGCCGGAATAAAGCAGCAGGAGGCTGCAGCAGACCATGGACTGGTAGACATCAATACTGCGGGAAAGCCGGAGCTGTGCACCCTGCCCGGTATCGGGGAGAGCAGGGCTGAAAGCATCATAGCCTACAGGGAGAAGAACGGCGACTTTGCCCGGATCGAGGATATTATGAAGGTGGAGGGCATTAAGGAAGGGATGTTTGCCCGGATAAAAGATAAGATTTGTGTCAGAGGTGTGAGATGAGTAAGAGAGCATTGGTGGTCGATGATGAGAAGCTGATCGTAAAGGGGATCCGCTACAGCCTAGAGCAGGATGATATGGAGGTGGACTGCGCATACGACGGAGAAGAGGCGGTGAAGCTGGCGAGGGAAAATGTCTATGATATCATTCTGCTGGATGTGATGCTGCCCAAGCTCACCGGATTTGAGGTGTGTCAGCAGATTCGGGAATTTTCCAATGTTCCTATTGTGATGCTCACTGCCAAGGGAGAGGATATGGATAAGATCCTGGGACTGGAGTACGGCGCGGATGACTATGTCACCAAGCCCTTTAATATTCTGGAGGTAAAGGCTAGGATCAAGGCCATTATGAGACGTACCGGCCGTCAGGAGAAGGAGAAGCCCGGGGTCATCGAGAGCAAGGATATCAGACTGGATTGTGAGGGCAGGAGGGTATACATAGGCGGCAGGGAGATCAACCTCACCACCAAGGAATTTGAGGTGCTGGAGCTGCTTATTCTCAATCCCAATAAGGTATACAGCAGGGAAAACCTGTTAAAGATCGTATGGGGGAATGACTATCCGGGAGATGTGCGGACTGTGGATGTGCATATCCGCAGGCTCAGGGAGAAGGTGGAGTCCAATCCCAGCGAGCCCAAGTATGTGCACACCAAATGGGGAGTTGGATACTATTATGCATAAGTCGGCGGAGTCCTGCGATGGATATAAAAAACTTATTTAAGGGATTTAAAATCCTGAGAAGCCTGAAAGCGAGGATTTTTATCATTGTCTTCCTGGCGGGCATCATTCCCAGTACGGTGATGAAGCACCAGATACTGAAAAATTATGAGGCCCGTGCTGTCAGCCTGAGAAGCTCCGATGTACAGACCCAGCTGAATATCATAGCCAACCATTTGATTTCCTATAGTTACCTGGCAGATACTGCCTCAGAGGTAATCAATGCGGAGCTGGAGCAGCTTTCCAACCTGTATGACGGACGTGTGGTCATCATCAATTCCAATCTGAGGATAATAAAGGATACCTATGGTATCAGTGAGGGGAAAACGATCATATCAGAGGAGGTCATCCAGTGCCTGAAGAAAGGTGCGGGAGGCTCCAACTATGACAGCCAGTTTGGCTACATAGAGATCACCACTCCCATCATAGAGACTCTGCCTGATGCAGGTAAGGAAAAGCAGGAGGCAAAGGATGTGGTAAGGGGGGTCATGCTGACCAGTGTGTCCACGGACAGCATTCTTGCAACCCTGGATCTTCTCAGCAGAAATGCAAGGATTCTGGAATTTCTTATGGTTTTCAGTATTCTTGCCTTTGCCGGCCTTCTGTCGAAGGTGCTGATCGGGCCGCTGGATCGTGTGGGAAAAGCCATCAGTGAGGTGAAGGAGGGCTTTACGGATGAGCCGATTTCCGTTCCTGACTATCTGGAAACAGAGCATATTGTGGATGCCTTCAACCAGCTCATCAATCGGATGAAGGTCATTGATACTTCCAGGCAGGAGTTTGTCTCCAATGTATCCCATGAATTGAAGACACCCATCACATCGGTAAAGGTGCTGGCGGACTCCCTGCTGGCCCAGGAGGATGTGCCGGCAGAGCTGTACAGGGAATTCCTAGTGGATATTGCAGAGGAGATAGACCGGGAGGACAAGATCATAAACGACCTTCTTTCCCTGGTAAAGATGGATAAGAAGACCGCTTCCCTGAATATCAGTACAGTGGATATCAATGCTTTGACGGAGGTTATTTTAAAACGGCTGAGCCCCATTGCAAGAAAACGCGATATAGAAATGGTTTTTGAAACGAAAAGAGCGGTGACGGCAGAGGTGGATGAGGTGAAGCTGACCATGGTCATTACCAATCTGGTGGAAAATGCCATCAAATATAACAGAGAGCAGGGATGGGTCAGGGTGGAGCTGGATGCGGACCATCAGTTTTTTACACTGAAGGTTGCAGATTCGGGAATCGGCATTCCGGAAGAGTCCCACGAGCATATTTATGAGAGATTCTATCGTGTGGAAAAATCCCACTCCAGGGAAATAGGAGGGACTGGGCTGGGACTGGCCATCACCAGGTCTGCGGTACTGATGCACAGGGGCTCCATTAAGGTGGCCAGTACGGAAGGAGAGGGGACCACCTTTACCGTGAAGATCCCTCTCAGCTATGGGGCAGGCTGACCGGGAGGGGGCGTAATAAGTATGAAAAAAGGAATTTGGCTGTTGGGACTGCTGCTGTGTCTTTCCTTTGCTCTGTCCTGTGGGAAAAAGACGCAGAAAGGCACTGGCCGGAGCTATGGCATTTATGTACTCAATACAGAAGAAACAAAGATCTTTGCCAATGAATACAGGACAGAGAGCACGCAAATAAATGAGGTAATAGAGGAACTGCTGGGACAGCTGGCTGCTACCCCGGATAAGCTGGAGTATAAGGCTCCGCTGTCAGGTGGTTTTGAGTTTCTGGGTTATTCCCTGGAGGATGGGCAGCTCATCCTGAACTTTGACCAGCGGTATAAGGAGCAGCCGGTGACTACTGAGATTCTGGTCAGGGCGGCAGTGGTGCGTACCATGAGTCAGGTGGAGGGCATCCATTACATTTCCTTTCAGGTACATTCGGCGCCGCTGACAGACCCCTCCGGAAACGTAGTGGGTATTATGTCGGCGGATATGTTTATCGACAATACGGAAAGTGAGATCAATACCAGGGAACAGACCACGCTCCGCCTGTATTTTGCCAACGAAGAGGGAGATGAACTGGTAGAGGTGAGCCGTACTCTGGAATACAGTACCAATGTGTCGCTGGAGAAGCTGGTGCTGGAGGAGCTGATCAGAGGGCCGGGGGATCAGGTAAAGGGAGGGGTATTTCCCGTCATCAATGCCGGTACCAAGGTGCTCGGGGTCACAGTTAAGGACGGCACCTGCTATGTCAATCTCAGTGAGCATTTTCTGGCTCAGACCAGCAGCGTTACCTCTGATGTGGCGATCTATTCTATCGTCAACTCCCTGGTGGAGTTATCCAATGTAAACAGGGTGCAGATAGCTGTAAACGGAAATTCCAACATTATGTTCAGGGAGAATATAAGCCTGTCCGGAATATTTGACAGGAATCTGGATCTGATTACGGCTGCAAAATAAGCAGATGATAAAAGGAGGTATGGTTTAGGAATGAAAAGACCCCTGTGTCTTTTATGTCTTGCCTTTGTGACGGTGCTTGTGGTCTGCCTGAAGCTTACGCCCATGGAGCTGCCCGACTGGAGCAGCCTGGATGGGCGTGGGATCAGGGTGGAGGGACAGGTATACCGGAAGGAATACAAGACAGTCCGGAAATCTCAGGTTCTGGTAATTTATCTTCATTCAGCACACATCTTAAAGGAGTCCGGCGGCTCTGGCCGGTCGGAACCATCCAATCAATTTCCCGATCATCAGATACAGAATATCATATGCTATTTAGAGGAGGGCAGCGGGCCGGAGCCGGGGCTGGGCAGCAGTGTCAGGCTGGAAGGGCGGGTAAGCTGCTTTACAGATGCCGGCAATCCGGGAGAATTTGACATGAAAAAATACTGCAGTATCCAAAAGCTGGATTTCAGGCTGGATCAGGCACGTATTCTGTCAATTGGCGGAGAAGAAAAGCCCCTGCAGGAGGGACTCTTCAGGCTGCGAAACTACTTTGCAGGAGTTTTGGACCGCACCTTTGGGGAAAAAGAGGCTTCCGTCATGAAGGCCATGCTTCTGGGAGAAAAGAACGGCCTAGATCAGGAGACAAAGGAGCTCTACCAGGAGAATTCCATCCTCCATATTTTGTCCATTTCCGGTCTGCATATTTCTATCATAGGGATGGGAATGTACCGCCTGCTGAGGCGGTGCGGAGCGCCTTTGAGGCCTGCGGCTCTTCTGTGTATGCCGGTAATCTGTGCCTATGGAGTGATGACAGGCATGAGCATGTCTGCAATCCGGGCGGTTTTCATGTTTCTGGTACATCTTGGGGCAGACGTGATGGGACGAAGCTATGATATGATAACTGCCCTGGCTATGGCGGCAGTGGTGCTCCTGGCAGGACAGCCTTTGTATGTGGAGCACAGCGGCTTTCTCTTTTCCTTTGGGGCTGTGGCGGCTATCGGAATATTTATGCCTGCCCTGTATGAAGGAAGGAAGGGTGCCGGAGGCAGGCTTCGAAGGCTTTCGGAAAAGTGGAAGCAGTCTCTGGCCTCCTGTGTCAGTGTCTTCCTGGCCACACTTCCCGTCCAGCTGTTTTTCTATTATCAATTCCCTATCTATTCTGTACTGCTGAATCTGGCAGTGATCCCCCTTATGACAGTGGTAATGGGTGCAGGGCTGCTCTGCATGATACTGGGCGGTATGTGGCCGCTGCTGACGGCTCCGGCTGCAGGTATCTGCCGGGCTATCCTGCGGTTTTATGAAGCCTGCTGTCTGCTCTGTGAAAGGATACCCGGTGGGAGGTTTGCGGGAGGGCAGCCGGAGGATTGGCAGGTTTTGACTTATCTGGCATTGCTTGGGATCCTGGTGGGGGTCAGGAAAAGAACCACCCTTTTCTGGAAGACCCAGTGGCTCCTGGGAGCACTGTGCCTTTTGCTGCTCCGTTATGAGAGCGGGCTGCAGATTACGGTGCTGGATGTGGGTCAGGGAGACTGCATCCATATAAGGAGCGGCAGCGGACAGCATTATCTGATAGACGGAGGAAGCTCTACCAAAAGCAGCGTGGAGAAATATCAGATACTGCCCTTTTTAAGATCCCGGGGGGTGGGACGTCTGGAAGCTGTGTTTGTCACCCACTCCGACATGGATCACTGCAGCGGCATCCTGTCCCTGCTGGAGGAATATTCTTCGGAGAAGATGGAGATCGGAAGCCTGATTCTGCCGGATATCCATATGGGCATGAGGGACGGGCAGTATGAGGAGCTGGTGTCCCTAGCAGGAAAAAACGGAATCAGGGTGCTGTATATGAGCAGGGGGCAGTTTCTGGAGGAGGGAGGCATGAGGCTTTCCTGTATCCATCCCCGGAGGGGGTATACCGCCGGGAATGCCAATGAATCCTCCCTGGTGCTTTATCTGTCCTATGGGAGCTTTTCGGGACTGTTTACCGGAGACATAGAGGGGGAGGGAGAGCAGGAGGTCTGGGAGTATCTGAAAAAATCTCTGAAAACAACGGAAGGGGGCAGGCTCACTCTGTTAAAGGCAGCCCATCATGGCTCCAGAAATTCCACCGATGAGGAGCTGCTGGCAGGGCTGCGTCCCAGGCTGGCGCTGATATCCAGCGGAAAGGACAACAGATATGGGCATCCCCATCAGGAACTGCTGGAGCGGCTGGAGGCAGCAGGGTGTCGGATTTATCAGACTCCGGTGCATGGCGCCATCACGGTGGAGACGGACGGGAGGGAGTGCAGGGTGGATACCTGGAGGAAATGAATCGCTTTTTGCAGAATTGTATTGACGAGTGATTTGTGAATTGCTAGAATAAATCCAGTCTATGTGCTGTTTGAAAAGACCGGCACAATATATTTTGGGAGGAAGCTATGAAGTTCAATGGACTGAATGACAATGAAGTGAGGCTATCACGGGATAAGCACGGTACAAATGCTATTCCGGATTCGGAGCCGACTACCTTTTGGGAGGAATTTAAGGAGACCTTCGGGGATCCCATGATCAGGATCCTGCTGGCCATTGCAGCACTGATGCTGGTGATGTTTTTGTTTGGCTACGCAGAGATCTATGAGCCCTTGGGAACGATTGTGGCGGTACTGATCGTGGCCGTTGTGTCAGCCAAGACCGGGGTGGCCAGTGACACAAAATACAGGCAGCTGAAGGACGGTGCAAAAAAAGACCAGTGTAAGGTACAAAGAAACGGTGTGATCACTGTCATAGATGTGGATGATGTGGTGGTGGGAGATAAGGTTTTGCTCCAGTCCGGGGACAAGATTCCCGCCGACGGCATTCTGGTGGATGGAAATCTCAAGGTAGATAATTCCGCCCTGAACGGGGAGGCAGAGGAGTGTAAGAAGACGGCAGCCCCGGAGGGCTTTCAGCTGGCTGAGGAGATGACAGGAGATACCTTTGTGGACAAGCATTCCCTGTTCCGCGGTGCAGTGATCTTTGACGGCGAGGGCGTTCTGGATGTCCGTAAAGTGGGCCTGAAGACAATGATGGGTAAGATGGCCGAGGAGATGCAGGAGGATGAGCCGGATTCTCCTCTGAAGGTCAAGCTGGCCAAGCTTGCCGGACAGATTTCCACTTTTGGATATATTGGGGCAATTATCATTGCTGTGCTGTACCTTGTGCATTTTATCCTGGTTGCAGGGGGGATTTCTCCCTTTCTGGCGTTGGGTGCCACAGAAATCATCAAGAAGATCGTGGAGGCTGTTTCCCTCGCTGTGGTCATCATCGTCTGTGCAGTTCCGGAAGGACTTCCGCTGATGATTTCCCTGGTATTGATGCAGAATACCAGCAAGATGCTGGATCATCAGGTGCTGGTGAGGAAGGCGGAGGGCATTGAGACGGCCGGTTCTCTGAATATCCTGTTCAGTGACAAGACAGGCACGATTACAAAGGGGATGCTGGAGGTTGTAGATTTTTTTACAGCCGACGGAAGCTCTATTGAAATCAGTGAATTAAGCAGGCATAGTAAGGTAAAGGGGCTTGTGGATCTTGCCATCGGAAAGAATACCCAGTCCATGTTTGATGCGGAACACAGAGTCATCGGCGGCAATGCTACCGACCAGGCTCTGATGAAATTTATCGGAGAGGAGACTTTCCGTATGCTCAGTGAAGACAAGGACTGTGCAGTGACTGCATCACAGAGCTTTAACTCCACCAATAAGTTCAGCCAGGCCAGAATCGAGAGCATGGGAAAGACCTTTTATAAGGGGGCGCCTGAGCGTCTGCTGGCTGCTGCAACCAGGTACCTGGATGAAAACGGTGAGATCAGGAAGCTGGATCAGGCTGCCCTGAATCAAAAGATTGATGCGCTTGCAGCAAAGGCCATGAGGGTGCTGGCCTTCGGTTATTCAGAAAAGGCAATGACAGAAAATACAATTAACGATGATGTTGTTATTATCGGTCTGGTGGGTATCCGGGATGATGTAAGGCCGGAAGCCAGGGAGGCCATTGCAGAAGTTATCAATGCGGGGATCCAGGTTGTTATGATTACGGGTGACCGTCTGGAAACCGCAGTGGCTATTGCCAAAGATGCGGGTCTGCTCTGTGATGAGTCGGACAGGGCGCTGTCCTCTGCTCAGCTGAATGAGATGAGTGATGAGGAAGTGAAGAAGCTGATTCCCCATATCCGTGTGATCGCAAGGGCGCTTCCCACAGATAAGTCAAGGATGGTAAGGCTTTGTCAGGAAATGAACCTTGTGGTGGGCATGACCGGTGACGGAGTCAATGATTCTCCTGCCTTAAAGAGGGCCGATGTGGGATTTGCCATGGGCAGCGGCACCGAGGCGGCCAAGGAAGCGGGCAAGATCGTTATCCTGGATGATAACTTCCGTTCTATCAAGGATGCGATCTGGTATGGAAGGACAATTTATCACAATATATTGAAGTTCTGCAGGTTCCAGCTTGTGATTAACGTGGCCGCAGTTGTGGTAAGCGCCATAGCGCCGTTCTTTGGGATAGATGAGCCTTTAAAGGTGACCCACCTGCTGTTCGTAAACCTGGTAATGGATGGCCTTGGGGCAATGATGCTGGGCAACGAGCCTGCGCTGGAGAAGTATATGAGGGAAAAGCCGAGGAGACGTGATGAGAGCATTGTAAGCAGGCCCATGATGGCTCAGATCATATATATGGGACTGTGGCTTACCATCCTCAGCTTTATCTTCCTGAAGCATCCCTTCTTTGCAGGATTTTTTCAAACCACAGAGCAGCATCTGACGGCATACTTTGTACTCTTTATATACAGTGCATTATTTAACGGCTTTAATGTCAGAGATGATGGCTTCGGCATTTTCAAAGGCCTTGGCCAAAACAGGGATTTCCTAAAGGTGATGCTGATAATTGCAGCAGTACAGGCATGTATTGTGAACGCGGGCCTTGTGCCGTTCCTGGGCTGGATCGGCAAGATGTTCAGCTGTGTTCCCTTTGGAATCAGCGGATGGTGTATTGTCATAGTGCTTGCAGCAACCATGATACCTGTAGATCTGTTGAGAAAATCAGTTGTAAGGCGGTAAGCAAAATCCGGGGCATTGCCTCGGATTTTCTGTATCAGAGGTTTCACATATAAACATATAAAAAGAAAGAGCAGGAAGGCAGGTGGGCGGGCTTGTATACAGAAAAAGACCTGGTAAGGGTGGCAAGGCGTGAGAAGAATAACAGGAGAAAGTATTTGGTGGTCAATCGGCTGCAGGGCAAGCATATTCCCGCTGATCCGGCCAAAACCCTGGCCATGTTTGATGAACTGGCCCGTCCTCTCACAGAGAGGTACCGGGACAGAAAAGTGCTGGTGATTGGCTTTGCGGAGACTGCAACAGCTATCGGCTCCAGATTGGCCATCAGGCTGAACAGCCTGTATATACAGACCACAAGAGAGCAAACAGACCATGTGGAATACCTGTATTTTACAGAGTCTCACAGCCATGCAGCGGAACAGAAGCTGATTAAGACGGATCTGGATCAGGTGATGGATGAAATAGATGAAATTATTTTTGCAGAGGATGAGGTAACTACGGGAAATACCATTCTGAAGCTTGTGAGGCTGATCAGAAATACATATGGGACAAAGGTTGATTTTTCTGTTGCTTCGCTTATCAATGGAATGGATGCGGCGTCAGAAAGGGTGTATGAGGAAAATCATATCTGCGTCCATTATCTGGTAAAAACAGATCACAGCGGCTATTCTGGGATAGCTGAGGGCTGGGCAGAGGATGGAAGCTGTTTGACTCCTTCAAAAAACCTTCCCCTGCCGGAGATCAGGAGGCTGGAGCCGAAGGGGTATGTTGACGGCAGGAGGCTGTTAAAGGGAGAAGACTATGACAGGGCCTGCGAGAGCCTGTGGAGGCAGATATCAGGAGCTGGTGATTTCACGGGCAGGGAATCGGTTCTGGTGCTGGGTACAGAGGAATTTATGTACCCTGCGATTTATGCGGCATACAGATTGGCCGGGATGGGATGTGAGGTAAGAACCCATTCCACAACCCGAAGTCCCATCGCTGTGAGCAGGGAGGAAGCATATCCTCTGCATTGCAGGTATGAGCTGAGAAGCCTTTATGAGGATGGACGAAGAACCTTCGTATATGATATAGGATGCTATGACAGGGTGATCGTCATGACAGATTCCGCAAATGCATCAGAGGAGGGTGTGGAGGATCTGTGCAGGGCTGCTGCGGAGAGCGGCAACTCCCACATCACGGTAATCAGATGGAGGCAGTGAGAGGAGCAGGGTTATCATCATGAGAACTTCGTATAAAAAAGAGGATGTTGAGCTTTTACTGAAGGATATTACAGGGCTGGTCCGGCCCCGATCCACCGAGGAGAGGGAAAGGATGATACAGTCGGGGAGGCATTATTGTGAAATGCTTCCTATAGAGTACACCCCCAGTGCAGAGTATATGGAGGCATATGAAGAAGCATTGAAGGAATATGCGGAGCCGGTGGCCCATGCCATCGGCAGGCTGGCTGACAGAGTGATGCAGGAGAAGGGGGAGGGGGTGGTTCTGGTATCCCTGGCCAGAGCAGGAATTCCTATAGGTATCTTATTAAAAAGATATCTTGATTTTAAATATCATGTAAAGGTAAAGCACTACTCCATATCCATCATCAGGGGCAGAGGGATCGACAGGAATGCCATGAATTATATCCTGGAAAGGCATGCGCCGCGGCAGCTGCTGTTTGTGGATGGCTGGACAGGAAAGGGGGCAATCTTAAATGAGCTGAAAAAGGAGCTGGAGCAGTTCCCGGGAGTATCCCCGGATATGGCGGTGGCGGCAGACCCGGCCAATATCACCCGCTTATGCGGAACCCATGAGGATATCCTCATTCCCAGCTCATGCCTCAACAGTACCGTGTCAGGACTGGTCAGCAGGACCTTTCTGAGAAATGATATCATCGGAGAGGAGGATTTCCATGGAGCTGTGTATTATGGAGAGCTGGCCGGATCGGATCTGTCCTATGCCTTTATTGATGCCATTGAGGAGAAATTTGTACCGGAGTCCCGGACTGATGGAAAAGGGGCAGAAGGGGTGGGGATGGAGGAGGTAATGGAAATTGCCCGGGCCTATGGGATAGAGGACACCAATCTGGTAAAGCCGGGAATCGGCGAGACCACCAGAGTGCTGCTGAGAAGAGTGCCCTGGAGGGTGCTGATCCACAGCAAATATAAGGACAGCCGGGAATTGGCCCATATCGTCAGACTGGCAGAAGAAAAGAAGGTTCCCATAGAATATTACCCATTGAAGCACTACAGGGTCTGTGGAATTATTAAAAAATTAGCTGATGCATAAACTTTGTTGAAGACAGGATTAAAAATGGCTTAAAAGAATATTAAAACTTAGGATTTGCGGTGACATTTCGGATAAAGGGTGATATAATCTACAGCAATACACAGCTATGGACCAACACAAAGGAGGGATAGGATGGACATGTTTGAAAAGGCAGCAAAGGCAGCCAGGAATGTAAGTGAGAGTGTGATCAGTTCAGCCAAAAATATGGGGATTTCCCTGTACAGCTCTACAAAGGAGCAGGGTGAACTGGCCAGCCTGAATGTTCAGAAGTCAGTGATTGAAAAAAAACTGGAGGATTTCTATGCAGAAATCGGAAAAAGATATGTAACATACATTGCTGAGTGCGATGGGGGGACTGCTTTTGATGTGGCCGACGTATTGGAGGCCATGCAGCCCCAGTTGGACCGGCTGGCTGAGGTAAAGGATTCCATCACAGAGAAGGAATTACAGATTAAGCAGGCCAACGAAGAAAGGGCACAGAAAAGAGCCAGGGAGGAATTCGATGCAGAGAAGGAAAGGCTGGATAAGGCTCTGCAGATGGAAATCATCACAGAGGAGGATTATACTGAAAAATTAGAGTCTGCCAGACGTAAGCTGGATCACTATGATGTTCTCCGAAAGCTCAGGCTTCAGCTTGAGATGGGGATCATATCCAAGGAGGAGTACGAGAAAAAAGTAAAGGATGTACTGGAATAAGGATAAGGATGGCATAAAATGAGACAGGCTGACGGCGGATTGCTGTCAGCCTGTTTGGATTCTTTATTCCGGTTTATCTTGTTCCGTAGTATTCGGCCAGAAAAAGGGTTCTTACAGCCCAATTGGAATGGGTTTTATATTCATTCATCCGTTCCCGGGAAATACTCCCGCTGACAAGCCTGTCTGAGCCTTCATCCCAATGGAGGATGGCTCTGGCATCCTCCAGATCCTTTAGGGGAACCCGGAGCATATCATTGACGGGGGCGATCTGATTGGGATGGATCACGGTCTTGCCCACAAAGCCGCACAACAGCTCCTCCTCCAGCTCCTTCCGCAGACCTGTTTCCCATTGGGCTCCCCTGTAATATTCCCAGACAGGGCCGGATACCACATAGTCCATGCCATAGACGGTAAGAATGTCGGATAAAATACTGTCAACAGGCCTGATGCCGTGGATAGACTGGCTGGCATGCCGCCTTAAGCCGAACATATGGCACAGGTCATTTCCCCCTACACGGATATTCAGTATCATGTCCCCGAAGGCATCTATTTTTGATTTCAGTTCATAGAGGACAGGATACCGGCTCTGCAGATTTACAATATCAGGGCTTTCCAGTATGGGCATCAGGTATATTTTATGGCCGGAGGCTCTATTTATATCGGCAATGGCGGAGAGGTAGCCGTCTGCGTTTTCCATGGAGAACTTGGGAGCAATGCAGCCGGATAAAAGCTCCAGCCTATCTCCCATTCTTTCGGCCAGTCTGCTGAGCTGCTCCGGTGTCCTGCCCCTGATAAAAATCTTGGGAAGGTAAAAATCCCGTGACCTGTGGGCCTGGTATATGCTGTTTAAGGAATGCAGCAGGATGTCCTCCGCCTCCCGGAGGTGCTGCTCGCTGATGGTGTCCTCCAGGCATAAGGCCAGAGAGAACTTCTTTCCATACCTTTCTGAAATGACAGAGTCAGCGATGCTCCGGCTGTTGGCCGGGCAGTACAGAAGCGCGCCGACGCTGTAGTATATGATTGAATCTTTCATAACAATCTCCTCGGACAGTGCTATCTATGAATATAGCATAATGCTGTGGATTTTGGTAGATATTTTTGTCGGATAATGCTAAAATAGGTAACAGTCCAGCCATTGACGGAAGCAGGGGCTGAAGCGTTATAGACGAGATCAACTGAAATCAAAGAAAACAGGAAGATTTGATTATGGACAGGATTCTTAAATTCAGACACAATGCGATGGGTATTCATTCCATCGGCAGCTTTGCGAATATAAAGGGCGGTGTAAATAATGGATGCAAGGATGTTTATTTTGTGAGGGCCCTGGGAACAGATTCCAATATGGTAAAAGACATTCTGGATATGGACAAGACTCTGGGGCTGCTGGAAGTAAACGGCAAAGGATTTTATCAGAGGCTGAGCGGGCTGCCGAGAATGGCATCCAATGCTGATATCAGCTTTTATTCGGACTGCTTTGACGAATGGGCGGATGGGGGGAAGCAGGAAATCAGTATAAAGGCGCCTGCCTGTAAGAACCCAGATTTTAAAAGGATACTCTCACAGTCCTGTGTCAGCATTGAAAAATTATATGGGAACGGCAGACAGCAGGTCACCGGCTCCATGAGAAAGAATTTTATGATAAAGGTACTTTTTTGGTATGATTTTCTGCTCGATAAGGAGGGCTTTTTTTGGGATGAAAGACTGAATTCCAAAATTGTGGTGAGCAATGTAGCCAAAGAGCAGGAGTATCTTTTCTGGTATGCAGTTACACTGACGGGACAGGATGTCATGCTCCTGCAGTATAAAGGGGACATAGAGCTGGAGAAGCAAAAGGAGGAGCTGTCGTCCCGGTTTATTCTGGGAGCTTATGGAGACGTCCAGCTTCCCCGATATGAAAAGCCGGAGAAAAAGCAGGAAAAAGAGAGGCAGACAGAGGAACTCAGGGAAAACGCCCGGGGATGGGGGCCGGCTCAGGACAGCAACGATACAGCAGGCCGGGGTGTCAGGGTAGTCATACCGAAACACCAGGAACGGAGATCGCCGCAGGGAATGGAGGCTCCGGCCAGTCCGGGGATGGCCGCTGCCCCTGCAGTGGCCTCCCATGCGGGGGCCGACAGGAGGGAAAAGACCTTTGAGGAGCTGGCCCGGCTGGCCTCCTCGGTGGTGATGATCGCGGTCCATGACAATCTGGGAGAGGTAAGAGGCACGGGCTCCGGCATTATGATAGGGGAGAAGGGTTATATCCTTACCAATGATCATGTGGCCAGAGGGGGGCATCATTATTCTGTAAAAATAGAAGAGGATGATATGGTGTACAGGACGGATGAAGTGATCAAGTACAATTCCGTGCTGGATCTGGCGATCATCAGGATCCAGAGGCGGCTGGATCCGCTGCCGGTCTACAGGGGCTCTGAAAAGCTGGTGAGAGGCCAGAGGGTGGTAGCCATCGGAAGTCCCTTGGGCTTGTTCAATTCCGTATCAGACGGAATCATTTCCGGCTTCAGAACCATTAATTCCGTAGATATGATACAGTTCACTGCCCCTATTTCCCGTGGCAGCTCAGGCGGCGCTGTGCTGAATATGTATGGAGAGGTAATAGGGATCAGTACGGCCGGATTTGATACAGGACAGAATATCAATCTGGCAATGGGCTATGAGTGTATCAATACCTTTATTGAAGGGTTTATCTGAGGCGCTTTGTTGTAATTTGGCATAAGATGTGATATAATAGCAAAAATATAAAGATAAGGGGGAAGGGATGAAAAAAACTGATTTTAAGCTGAGATTGTCCTTCAATTCGCCTGTTATTTTAGGCTTTACCATTCTGTGCTTCGGGGCATTGCTGCTGAATTGGCTGACAAAGGGATATACCAATAATCTGTTGTTCAGCACCTATCGGTCCTCACTGATGAATCCGCTTACCTACGTCAGATTCTTCGGCCATGTTGCAGGCCATGCCGGATGGGATCATTTCATGGGGAATATCATGCTGCTGCTGGTGATCGGGCCGCTGCTGGAGGAAAAGTATGGCTCTGCCAATATTTTATTTGTAATCCTCTCTGCGGCATTGGTAACGGGAGTGATAAACTACATATTTTTTCCTCATATACAGCTTCTGGGGGCCAGTGGTGTAGTGTTTGCCTTTATCCTGCTGTCTCCGTTTACGGGCGTGAAGGAAGGTACGATTCCGCTCACGCTGATCCTTGTGGCGGTTATTTATATAGGGCAGCAGGTATATGAAGGTATTTTCGTTCAGAATAATGTGGCCAATCTGACCCATATCCTGGGAGGCCTGGTGGGCGCAGGCCTGGGTATTGTGATGCATAAAAATAAGATGAACAGATATTGAAGGTGAAATTCATGTTGGAGCATATAAAGATTCAGCAGCTGGATGATTTCTTCCTTGACCTAGATAAGAGAAGCAGAAAAGGGATATTTTTTTACAGAATAAATGGCTATAACAGACAGATCGGCGAATTCATAAAAAAATATTATGGGGCTGCGAGAACTGCAGGAGTGGTTATAGAGGGCAGGATTCCTAATCCGGATGATAAAAATCTTTCTTATTTTAACGAGATGATTGGGATGGATTTTCAGCTGGATCGTGAATTTCTTGCGTCCCGGCTGAGAAAATGGCTGCCCCGGATGGATGAGGCGCAGAGAAATGCGGTGTCCGCTGCAGTTTTCGACACCCTGGAGGATCTCCGCAGGAGGGGCAAAAATGAGAATATGCTCAAAAATGTATACATAAAGTTCATGTGCTGGCTGTACTACAGATTTGAGAGAATTGTCAGCCAGCTGGGCAATAATAAGGTGCCTAAGATATTATATGAGGGTGAAATCAGCAATTACGAATTACTGCTGGTCAGAGTCCTGGCCGGGGCAGGCTGTGACGTGGTATTACTGCAGTATGGCGGTGATCGGAATTATCTGAAAGCAGATCCGGACTCAGAGTTTTCGGAGGCGCTGAAGCTTTCGGATATGACAGCCTTTCCGCCGGGATTCAGTCTTGGGCAGGTACGTAATGAGATACAAAGCGCACTGGACCGTGAAAGGCTATACGGACAGAAGCCCTCGGTCATGAACTGTACGAATGCATGGATGAAAGGGGAAGGAATCAATGAATTCAAAACGCCTGTATGTGCAAGAGGCACGGATGCCGGGCTGTTTTACAATGGTTACTGCAGAATCAATGGGGTGGAGGATAAGCTGACATATGCCAATGAGCTGTATCAGCTTTATCTGGAATTGAAAAACAGCAAAAGAAGGACAGTAATCATAGACCATGCCGTTCCCCAGCCTTCGGTGGATGAGATCGGCCGGATCAGGAGAAAGAACTATAGCAGGCAGGAGCAGATGATCATGGATCTGTCCGGTAATCTTCAATATACAGCCAACCCGGAGCTGCAGAGGCTCATGGTGAAGAGCTTTGTGGATGTTATGCTGGAGGAGTCCGGGCAGGACGGGATGTCATTGAATAAGCTGACCAACAGGGGGGTTTATCTGCTTTGCTGGATAAACAGATACCGGGAGCAGCTGTTTTCAAATTGGAAAATGCCGGAGATATCCTGCTTTATCCATATGGGGCCCTGCAGGAATGAAAGTGAAGCGCTGTTTATGAGATTTTTGGCCAGGCTGCCCATAGATGTGCTGATTCTGAACCCGGATCTGAATGCAGTATGCTGTCTCAGGGACAGCCTGCTCTATGAGGTCAGTTATCCAAACAGTCTGGCACTGGGCAGGTTTCCCCAGGAAAGCACAGAGGTGCAGATGGGAACGGCAGCCTATTATGCAGAACAGGAGCTGGACTCCCTGATGTATCAGGATTCAGGAATGTACCGCAACCAGCAATTTGGCAGGGCAGTTTCCATCACCCTGAAGACCATGTATGAGGAAATTGCCCTCCTGTGGAAGGAGGAGCTCAGGTACAGGCCCAATTTCAGCACCGTGGAGGATAGGGTGAATATGCCGGTTATCTTCGCCAAGGCAAGCGGGGTGAAGGATGGCCAGGTGCAGCAGTATTGGGCAGGCATCAAGGCTCTGCTTACGAAGGACACCTTTTTGATCACGCAGGTGCCCTTCATAAAATCCACGGATCCCAATCCCATCAAACCCCATGCCGCAGATTTTTTAAAGGGCGGTAAGCTGCAGAGGGAGAGGATTAAGTCCCATCCGGATTATCAGTACGGTGTTCTGAGAGAAAATGTACAGGAGCATATTCTGGATAAGCTCCAGCTGCTGATTGACCAGAGGATCATCAAGGGAACCTTTGAGAATGGAATGGAATATAACATCGTGTCCACTGTCCTTCATATGAAAAAGGAATTGGTGCGGATGGTACAGAGGTTTGATTTTACAAAGCTGAATCCCAAGATAGTGCATATTAATGCAACAGAAACCTGTATATCGCCGGAGGATACGATTTTAATGGCTTTTCTTAACCTGCTGGGCTTTGATATTGTTTTTTTTGTTCCCACAGGTTATCAGACCATAGAAAAATTTTTTAACAGGAAGTTGGTGGAGGAGTACCAGCTGGGAGAATACATGTATGATCTGCAGATTCCCGGTTTTGGTTCGATTCCGTCCACAACACGCCCTACATGGCGTGATATCATATTTAAGAGAGGTACATGAGTATGGGGCTTGATTTTAGCAAGACAGGCACACAGCAGGTGACCGCGGTTCCTGATACGAAGGAGGAGCTTGCTGTAGTGGAGCAGTATGACATTGTGGCAGACAGGCAGCAGATGAATACACAGCTGGTGAATTCGCCGGAGGTGGATGCTCTTGTCAGCACAATCGAAATTGATAATCTGGAAACCATAGTTTCCTTTGGCGCGGAGGTGGCGGAGGAGATCTCCAGGGCATCTGATGTAGTCCTGAACAGCATGAATATGTCTCAGCTGGATGAGTCCAGCAAAATGCTGAAGGTTCTGGCAGGTATCATGTCTAAATTTGATATTGATGAAATCAAGGAGAATCCGGGATTATTCGGAAAATTATTCGGAAATCTGAGAAAACAGCTGGACAAGATACTGGCCAAGTATCATACCATGGGAGAAGAGGTAGATAAGATCTATGTCCAGCTAAAGCAGTATGAAGCAGAGATCAAGCAGTCGAACCGGAAGCTGGATCAGATGTTTGATGCCAATGTAAATTATTATCATGAGCTTGTGAAATATATTCTGGCCGGGGAGCAGGGCTGCAGGGAGATAGAAGACTATATTGAGAAAAGAACAGCGGATATGGCAGCTACCGGAGATAATTCCATTCAGTTTGAGCTCCAGACCCTGCAGCAGGCCCTGTCTATGCTGGAGCAGAGGACACAGGATCTGAGGATAGCCGAAAATGTGGCCATGCAGTCCATTCCCATGATCAAAACCATAGAGTTCTCCAATATGAATCTGGTAAGGAAGATCAATTCTGCATTTATCATTACACTGCCTGTATTTAAGCAGGCGCTGGCCCAGGCCATCATGCTGAAGCGGCAGCGCATCCAGGCTGAGGCCATGTCGGCCCTGGATGAGAAGACCAATGAGATGCTGATTAAGAATGCCAGAAATACTGCTGAGCAGTCAAAGCTGACGGCCAAGCTGGCCTCCGGAAGCTCCATCAAAATAGAAACGCTGGAAGCAACCTGGAGAACCATCGTAAATGGGATCGATGAGACACAGCAGATTCAGGAAAATGCGAAAAAGCAGAGAATCGAGGATCAGGCAAGGCTGGAAAACATAAAGAGGGAGTTTGAGCAGAAGTATCATATGCCCAATCAGGTCTGAAAAAAAGATGAAACTATATCATACAAGGAGGTAGCAGGCTATGCCAATCAATTTATCTAAAGGACAGAAGGTAGACTTGACAAAGGGAAATCCGGGATTGAGCAGTATCATGGTAGGTCTTGGATGGGATGTCAACGCGTTTGATTCTGGTGCGGATTTCGACCTGGATGCAGCAGCTTTTATGGTGGGAGAGAATGGAAGGTGCCCCACAGAGAAGGAGTTTATTTTCTACGGTAATCTGGAGCATGCCAGCGGAGCTGTCAAGCATATGGGAGACAATCTCACCGGTGCCGGTGAGGGGGATGATGAGCAGATTCAGATTGACCTGAGCAAGATTCCTGCCAATGTCAGCAAGGTTGCATTTACTGTTACGATCTATGAGGCAGAGGCCAGAGGGCAGAATTTCGGGCAGGTTTCCAATGCATTTATCAGGATCGTGGATGAATCCACAGGTACAGAACTGATCCGATATGATCTGGGAGAGGATTTCTCTATAGAGACGGCAGTAGTAGTTGGTGAACTGTACAGACATAACGGAGAATGGAAGTTCAATGCTATAGGCAGCGGCTTCCAGGGAGGATTGGCAGCATTGTGCGGTCACTATGGGATTGAAGTAGCATAAGGAGGAATATATGCCGGTAAATTTACAAAAGGGACAAAAGGTAAGCCTTACAAAAGGAAATCCCGGGCTCAGCAGGGTAGTAGTAGGCCTGGGATGGGATGTCAACCAGTTTGACACCGGTGGAGCATTTGATTTGGATACGGCAGCCTTTCTGCTCACAGACAGCGGAAAGGTATCCAGGTCGGAGGACTTTGTTTTCTTCGGTAACCTGACGCATCCGTCAGGGGCAGTACAGCATATGGGAGATAATCTCACCGGTGCCGGAGAAGGAGATGATGAGCAGATCAAGCTCAATCTGCAGCAGATACCCGACCATATCACGAAGATTGCCTTTACGGTGACGATCTATGAAGCAGATATCAGGCATCAGAATTTTGGTCAGGTAAACAATGCATTTATCAGAATATATAATGATGAGAACGGAGAGGAGCTCCTGAGATATGATCTGGGAGAGGATTTTTCTATAGAGACTGCAGCTGTATTCGGGGAACTGTATAAGAACAACGGAGAATGGAAGTTCAATGCCATTGGCAGCGGCTATCAGGGCGGATTGGCAGCTTTATGCGCCAATTACGGAGTGGATGTGGAGTAATGCAGGAGGAGTGTAATGGCTATTAATTTACAAAAGGGACAGAAGGTCAGTCTGTCCAAGGATAATGCAGGATTGTCAAAGGTTGTGATCGGTCTGGGCTGGGATGAGGTGCCCAGAAAAAAAGGCGGCCTCTTTGCACCCAAGCCCCAGGCAGTGGACTGCGATGCCTCTGCAATCCTGCTTCAGAACGGGCGGCTTGTGGATAAGGAGGATCTGGTTTATTTTGGAAATCTGAGGCATCGTTCGGGTACCGTACAGCATATGGGAGATAACCTTACCGGGGCCGGAGAAGGAGATGATGAGCAGATTATCGTTGATCTGGCATCAGTTCCGGCGCAGTATGACAGAATCGTCATCGTAGTGAACATCTATGCCGCGGTAAAGAGAAAACAGCATTTCGGAATGATCCAGAACGCTTTCATCAGGCTTGTGGACAGCAGGAACAACAATGAAATGTGCAGGTACAATCTCACAGAGGATTATTCCGGTATGACAGCCATGATCTTCGGCGAGGTATACAGGCATAACGGGGAATGGAAATTCAATGCAATGGGGCAGGGAACAGCAGACCCTGGGCTGGCAGAGCTTGCAAGAAGGTTCCAGTAATAAACAGTAAAGGAGTGGGTGTACAGTGTCCGGCTGTGCACCCTTTTCATATGATTATATTCAATTCAGATTTGGACAATACGTTAATCTATTCCTATAAGCGCCCTATCGGCTCTGACAAAAGATGCGTGGAGATATATCAGGGACGGGAAATATCATTTATTACCCACAGAACCTATGAATTATTAAAAGCGGTAACGGAAAAGATCCTGCTGGTTCCCACTACGACAAGGACCGTGGAGCAATATAACCGCATTGACCTGGGGATAGGGGGCTTCCGATACGCCCTGGTCTGCAATGGAGGCGTCCTGCTGGCTGATGGGAGAGAGGATGAGGAATGGTATCAGGAATCTCTGTCTTTGGCGGCTCCGGCCAGGGGGGAGATGGAGACAGCAGCAGGGATTCTACAGGCGGATATCAATAGGATATTTGAGCTGAGGTTTATACAGGACTTATTTTTATTTACCAAGAGCAGTGATCCTGAAGGGACAGTCAATGCATTAAAAGGTAAATTGGATCTGTCCGCAGTAGATATATTCAGCAATGGCATGAAGGTTTACGTGGTGCCAAAAGAGCTGAGCAAGGGAAGAGGGGTCAGACGCCTGAAAGAAAGACTTGGGGGAGAAACTGTGATTGCTGCAGGGGACAGTGAATTTGACGTTTCCATGCTGGAGTATGCAGATTATGCAATTGCTCCGGAGGGGTTAGCCTGCCGCAAAAGGAAGGATAAGGCAGTAACAGCAGCGGATGGTTCTCTGCTGTTTTCCGAAAAGGTGCTTGAAACAGTGCTGGGATATATAAAAAAATGTGTAGAGCCACCGGTTTCAGACACATTCGAGCCGTTCTGATTGAGGGAACGGGCTGCCCGTCATTTCGCATAATTGACAGATAAATCAAATAAATTTATAATGAGGTTATTAGAGCGTGTTTGAAAATTCATTCCCGCAATTTTCAGATAAGCTCCGGAAAACAGACAGGCAGGATATGGGATGGAGCGGATTAATGAGGATATAAGGAGCGGTCAGCTAAAGCAGGTATATCTGCTGTATGGGGAGGAGGCATATCTGAGGAAGCAGTACAGGGATAAGCTCAGAGATGCTTTGGCAGACAGCAGGGACACTATGAATTACAGCTATTTCGAAGGCAGGGATATATCCGCCGGAGAGGTCATCGATCTGGCGGAGACGCTGCCCTTTTTTGCTGAACGAAGGCTGATTGTCATAGAGAACAGCGGCTGGTTCAGGAAGGGAGGGGAGGCCATGGCAGAGTACCTGGCCGCCCCTGCGCAGACCTGCTTTTTTGTATTTGCAGAGACGGAGGTGGACAAGCGGAGCCGGATCTATAAGGCAGTGTCCTCCGGGGGAGCAGCAGTGGAGTTCCCTGTACAGAATGAGGCTACCTTAAAAAAGTGGATTCTCGGGATATTGAAAAAAGAAGGGAAGCAGATCACCGAGGCATCCCTGAACCGCTTTCTTGAAAAGACAGGGACGGATATGGAGAATATCCGAATGGAGCTGGAAAAGCTGCTGTGCTACTGTATGGACAGGGAGGCGGTCAGTGTTCAGGATATAGAGGTCATCTGTACCCATAGGATTTCCAATCATATATTTGATATGATCAACGCTGTTGCGGACAAAAAGCAAAGAGAGGCTCTGGAGCTGTATTATGATCTCCTGGCACTCAGAGAGCCTGCTATGAGGATACTGTTCCTGATAGCCAGGCAGTTTAACCTGCTGCTTCAGGTGAAGGAGCTGAAGGGGAAGGGATATGATAATAAGGGGATCGGAACCAGGACAGGACTGGCTCCTTTTATTGCCGGAAAATATGTGGCGCAGGCAGCCAGGTTCAGGAGTGAGTACCTGAGACAGGCACTGGAGGCCTGTGTGGAAGCAGAGGAAGCGGTGAAGACCGGCAGAATGAATGATGTGATGAGTGTGGAGCTGCTGATCATAAGATACAGTGCGTAGCATTTATACAACACAGGCAGTGCAGGCTGTCTGATTTTGAAAGGAGCTTGGGAAGAATGAGACAGATACCACGGGCCTATGAACACTACAGGCATTTTAAAGGTAACAGCTATCAGATCTTAAATATTGCAAAGCATACGGAAACAGGGGAGCTCATGGTAATTTATCAGGCCCTTTACGGAGATTTCGGGATCTATGCCCGTCCCCTGGCCATGTTTATGGAAAAGGTGGACAGAGAGAGATATCCCTGGGCAGCGCAGGAATACCGGTTTGAATTGATAGACAGCGTTGAGTCCGAAGCCAACGAAGCTAATGAAAGCGGGCAATATCCGGATGCAGAGGAACAGCCTCGGGAGGCAGGAGGAACGTCCATGCCTGCGGAAGAGGCAGGCCGGGGGCAGGAGGCTTCTCAGGCGGGCCTGGATCCTCTCCTGCTGGAGTTTTTGGATGCGGACAGCTATGAGACGCGCCTGAATATACTGGCGGCTCTGCGCCACAGGATCACAGACGATATGATCAATGTGATGGCTATGGCCACCGATATTGAGGTAGAGGAGGGGGAGGTGGAGGAACGCTACAGCCAGCTGCGGGCCTGCCTGCTGAAGCTGGAGAGGTTCGAGTGCAGCAGGCTCAGATAGTGTTCTCGGTCAGGCTGTGATGCTGGAATCTGCCGGGGAGGAAAGATTGGTTACAGGATGAGATATGACAATATTACAGAGGGAAGATTTATCAGCAGGCCCAACCGCTTCATCGCCTATGTAGACATCGGCGGCAGAGTGGAAAGGGTTCATGTAAAGAATACAGGAAGATGTGGAGAACTGCTGACAGAGGGGGCACAGGTCTATCTGGAAAAAAGCGGAAATCCCAGCCGCTCCACAGCCTACGATCTGGTGGCGGTGAAAAAAGGGGAGCGTATGGTCAACATGGATTCCAATGCACCCAATAAGGCGGCAGGTGAATGGCTGGCCGGGAAAGAGCTCTTTCCATCCCTCAGGATGCTGCGGGCAGAAAAGACCTATAAGAATTCCCGGTTTGATTTTTATGTGGAGACGGAAGAGGAAAAGGCCTACCTGGAGGTAAAGGGGGTCACTCTGGAGCATGGAAACAGAGTGTTTTTTCCGGATGCACCTTCTGAGCGGGCGGTGAAGCATGTGGAAGAGCTGATAGAGGCGGTGAAGGAGGGCTATGGAGCCTACATTCTTTTTGTCATCCAGATGCAGGGGGTGGAGTCCTTTTCCCCAAATAAAGAGACCCACCCGGCTTTTGCCAAGGCCCTGGAGAAAGCGGCAGAGGCCGGAGTCAGAATATTGGCATATGACTGCCGGGTCACCCCGGATTCTATGGAAATCCACAGCCGGGTGCCGGTGGTGCTGTCGGCCCTGGACAGGATCCCGGCCCCCCTGCTGGACTGGTATGACAGGGGCAGAAGGGTTCTTCCCTGGAGGGAGGATCCCAGGCCCTATTATGTGTGGCTGTCAGAGATTATGCTGCAGCAGACCAGAGTGGAGGCGGTGAAGCCTTATTTTGACCGGTTCATCCGCCGGGTGCCGGACATTGAGACCCTGGCCGGCCTGGAGGAAGAAAAGCTGGTGAAGCTGTGGGAGGGGCTGGGGTATTACAGCCGGGTCAGGAATCTGCAGAAGGCCGCCCGCATGGTGATGGAAGAGCACGGAGGCCGTCTGCCTTCTGCTTATGATGATCTGTTGAAACTGCCTGGTATCGGGAGCTATACGGCTGGCGCGGTGGCTTCCATCGCCTATGGGCAGGCTGTTCCGGCAGTAGACGGCAACGTACTGAGGGTACTTTCCAGACTTAGGATGGATGAGGGGGACATTCTTTCTCCGAAAACCAGGGCAAGGATAGAAAAGGAGCTGGCCAGGATAATGCCGGAGGACAGACCGGGAGATTTTAACCAGGCATTGATGGAGCTGGGAGCTACAGTATGCCTGCCCAATGGACAGCCAAGGTGCGGAGAGTGTCCTTGGGAGAGCTTCTGTGAAGCGCATCAGATGGGACGGGAGGAGGAGTTTCCGAAAAAGAAGGCGAAAAAGGCAAGGACAATAGAGGAAAAGACGGTTCTGATAATCCGGGATGAGGATAAGGCTGCCTTCTGCAGACGTCCGGACAGAGGGCTTTTGGCCGGGATGTATGAATTTCCTGTCCTGGAGGGATACCGGACGGAGGAGGAGGTGCTTGGCTTTTTGAGGGAAAACGGACTGAAGGTGATCCGCATACAGCCCATCGGAGAGTCAAAGCATATTTTTACCCACAGGGAATGGCATATGAAAGGGTATGCAGTGAGGGTGGACGAGCTGGAGAGGCCGCAGAGATCCGCCGCCTGCGCTGACTGGATATTTATAGATAAAGAGGAGGCCCGGGAGAAATACCCCATTCCTTCGGCTTATGGGGCCTATACGGCATATTTGGATATTAAGCTGGGGGTATGAGCGGAGGCCGGTCCTGATTGGCAGTGACTGGTCAGTATGCGCTGAATGCGGTGTTTGAAAGGGATATGGTTAAAGGAATGAAATTATTAACAGTTACGGTGCCGTGTTACAATTCGGCAGGATATATGGAAAGGTGCCTGGAGTCGCTGCTGGCCGGAGGAGAGGATGTGGAGATCATCATCGTCAATGATGGCTCTACAGACGGCACCGGAGAGATAGCAGACAGGTATGCCGGAAAATACCCTTCCGTGGTCAGGGTCATCCACCAGGAAAACGGAGGGCATGGATCAGGAGTAAATGCAGGGATAGAGAACGCTTCCGGTTTGTTTTTTAAGGTGGTGGACAGTGATGACTGGGTGAAGGAGGGAGCATATCGGCAGATCCTGACAGCCCTGAGGGAGCTGGCCGGAGGAGAGATGATGCCGGATATGGTGGTCAGCAATTTTGTGTATGAGAAGGTGGGCGAAAAGAGGAATAAGGTGATGCGCTACCGCCATGCCCTGCCGGTTAACCAAATATTTACCTGGAAGCAGGTAAAGCATTTCCGTAAAGGTCAGTACATACTGATGCATTCGGTGATCTTCCGTACAAGGCTGCTTCGGGACTGTGGGCTGAAGCTGCCCGGACATACTTTTTATGTGGATAACCTGTATGTTTTCCAGCCCCTTCCCTATGTGAAAAATATGTACTATCTGGATGTGAATTTTTATCGGTATTATATAGGCAGGGAGGATCAGTCTGTGAATGAGGGGATCATGATCTCGCGGATAGATCAGCAGCTTAAGGTAAATAAACTGATGGTGGATTATATGGTGGAGCATAGGGCAAGGCTGAAGGGCAGCCGGAAGATGAGAGCCTATATGCAGAATTATTTGGAAATCGTGACCACCGTGTCCTCCATTCTGTTGATCAGGGGCGGTACGGAGGAGCATCTGGCGAAGAAAAAAGAGCTGTGGGACTATATCAGACAGAAGGACAGGCTGCTCTATGGCAGACTCCGCTACGGCATCCTGGGAAATTCCATGAATCTTCCGGGAAAGGGTGGGAGGAAGCTGTCTGAGGGGGGCTATAAAATATGCCGGCGGCTTTTTAAATTCAATTAAAGAAACACCGCAGGTCAGTTGACCTGCGGCGCTGTTTTTTTCCGCGCCTGCGCACGGATACGGCGTGTAGTAAGAATGTCGTATTTGTATACCAGACCGTACATCAAAGCAGCCATGACGAATGCTGTAATCACATCAAAGACAGAATGCTGCTTGATCAGGCAGGTAGACAGTATGATGGAGCTGCTTAAGAAAAAGGAACTCCGGCGGATCCACTTCCTGGAAGCCAGCCCCCTGTGCTTGATAATGGCAAAATGGGCGCCCAGGGAGTTGTACACATGGATGCTGGGCCAGAGATTGGTGGAGGTATCTGTTTTATAAAGGCCTGCAACCATCCGGGTAAAGATATTGTCCCGGGGCATGACCTGCGGCCGGAGATGCTGCCCATTGGGAAACAGGGTGGAGATGACCAGAAATACAGTCATACCTGTAAACAGAAAGATGCATGCCCTGTAGTAGTCATCCTTGTCCCTGAAGAACAGATAGAGAACCACTGCAGCCACATAGGCGAACCACAGGAAATAGGGGATTACAAATATTTCACAGAAGGGGATGAGGTCATCCAGGGCCAGATGGATGACAGTATAATTCTTCGTAACCGTTTTTTCCAGCCACGCAAACCAGATTATGTAGATTGGTGCGTAGATCAGCAGCGGAATTGCATGCTTGTATTTTCTCACCAGCTGTTTTAAATTAATATGCTTCATAGCGATAACCATGCTCCTTTCAAGGTGTCAGTATCCTAAGCTCCTCTGATTACATCATCAGTGTCAGCTTCCCGGGCAGGCAGGAAATGGTGATGCTGCTGGATTTCAGATAAACCTCTCCGTCTGTATGAACCCACAGGGGATGGGAGGCTTCAAATCTGACAGAGGCAGCGGTATAGTGCCTGATGGATGGGAAGATGTAGTGCTTTCCCCAAAATGCGGTAGGAAGTGCGGCCAATATCAGTGCTTTTGGTATTTTTTCCACCACACACAGATCCAGCCTGCCGTCTGTTGCATCGGCTGCAGGGCAGAATTTGAAGCCGCCTCCTTCGTATTTTCGTATCATAAAGGCTGCAAATAGAACCTGCTCCAGATGCAGAGGCCGGATTGACAATCACGTAGTACATAACATATCCTCAGTGGTAAAGCGTTGCCCATTGAAATCTCACTCATTTTAACAGTATTTATACATGAAGTAAAGCAGATATTCTTTTTTTTGTTTTCATTCAGAATAAACTA
>JALESH010000038.1 GCA_022781985.1 Lachnospiraceae bacterium
GGTATGCTACGAGCCTTACTTATGTGGACAAGCTCTGCAGCATTATCGAACGATGGAAACTGATTCAGTATGATGTGGCTGGTGAAGCTTCGGATGTGGTGAAGTATTACAGGGTAAGGAAGAGTTGGGAGGATGTTACTTCTCAGCTTGGAGCTTATACCATTCTTGCCAATGCGAAGGCTATGGCTGATAAGCATCCGGGGTATGAGGTTTATGACTGGAATGGAAAGCAGGTTTATCCTGAAGTGGCTGAAGGGGTGAACAAAACGGACACTCCTTTTCTTGTGAAGGTTAGTATTCCGGATCTGAATATCAGGAAGGGTGCTGGAACTAATACGGCTAAGACAGGACAGTACACTGGCGTTGGAATATTCACAATATTAGAGGTCAGAGAATGTAAGGGTTCTGATAAAGGCTGGGGAAGGCTGAAGAGTGGTGCCGGATGGATTAGTCTGGATTATTGCCAGAGGGTGTAATTAAATTAGATTCGGTAGATTTGAAATGCACCGAAAATGATGGAAGCCTACAAGGTATTTGCTGATGCAGATGCTTTGTAGGCTTTTTTTGTTTGTCTGAAGCTTTGATGTCCATAATGTAATAGTTGTAATCGTTGTGTATTTGATAAATAAGAGGTATAATAAGTTATCTGATTTGTGAAACTAATGTGGAGATATATTATTATGGTTAAAAACAATATTGAAATAGATGTAAAAGTTAAATGCAAAGAAAAATCAACAACGCAAGTAAAGATTGCTGAGCAAATTGAAACGACAAAATCTTATGTCAATAGGGTTATAAAGAAACCAAATGGTGTTATCAATCCTACTTTTGTACAGATAATGGAAGCCTTGGGATATGATATTGAAATTACCTATGTTAAAAGAGATGCGGAGGTAAATGATAATGATAGGAAGTAGTCAATATGAATTAACATGGAGTCATTTTGATCAGCTTCATGCAGATAAGAAAGTAGCGTTTGAAAATCTTTCACGTTCTCTTTTTTTGAGAGAATTATGTCTTGAGGGGACGATACTTCATTCGGATCCTAATCATCCAGGGGTTGAAGTTGCTCCGGTCTTGGCAAAAGATGGTCAGACTAGAATCAGTTTTCAGGCAAAGCATTTTGATAGTAAAATAGGATATGCTCAAATCAAAAAATCTGTGGTGGAAGCCGTAACGCATTATGCTAACAAATTGGATGTCATTTATCTTTATTGCAACAAAGATATTACAGAAACCAGTCCTTCATACAAGGAAATTATTGAAATATTAACCGAGACAGAAATCAAAATGGAATTGGTTACTGGGCAGGCTATATTGGATCAGTCTATGAATTTTCCGCCGGTGCTTTCATGTTATTTTGGACTTGATAGTTTGGATGAGAATTGGTTTCGAAGAAATATTAATCTTAGTCTTGATAATTTGGGTAGGAGATATAATTCACTGTTTAATGTTAATACGGAAGCACAAAGGAATATATCACTTTTTTTGAGAGAGACAGCAGGAATTGTTGGAGTAAATTCAAAAAAGAAAGAATTAATAAACGAACTTAAGGACTTAAGATGGAGATGCGATGGAAAATATAAAACAGAGATAGCGGAGCTTTCAAAATGGGCGAAAGCTCTAGTTGATGTTGATAAAAAATCATTTTTATCTTCTCTTAGTTGGAAAGAGCGTTTTGAAAATGAATGCAATGAAACTTTTGCAAAATTAAGAGATAGATTGACTACAATACAAAATGAGCTCAAAAAACACGCGTACGATGATCCAGAATATAGAAATCTTAGGGATGAAGAATTTGGAATCGAACAAATACTTGCGGTTACATCATACCTTGAGTTTTCAAGAATAGAAAGTAGCATGATTAACTGTAAAATTGCAATCATTACAGGAGATATGGGAACTGGAAAATCCCAATTGCTGGCGACTGCTGCAAAGAGAATGATAGATAATGGACGTCCTGCATTATTACTGTTGGGACAAACTTTTATTTCTGATGAAAGTATCGAAACTCAGATAATGCAGAATTTGGAAGGACTGAGTACAGGACAAAATTTTGAATCACTCGTTTCGGTAATGGATGAAAAGGGTGCATTGGTGGGTGAGGATGCCATCATTTTTATTGATGCAATTAATGAAAGTAAAAGTAAAGATGTATGGAAGAATGGAATCAATCGTATCATTGCTACTTTGGAGCAATATAGTCATGTGAAGTTAGTCATTTCATTAAGAACAGGTTTTGAGGAGTTGACCTTGAGTCAAAGTGTGATAGATAAGAAGAACTCAGGTGAAATAGCTATGATTAGGCATACAGGGCTCGCTGATGAATCTCCAAGTAGAATTTATGAGTTTCTATCCTACTGCGGAATACCATTTTCGCCAGAATATTATTTGCATTCAGAAATGACAAATCCTTTATTTTTGACCTGGTTTTGCACTACATATAATGGCGAAGAGCAGGGATTGTTGATGGTTATTGATAATGTTCTGAAGCAAGCGGATCTAGAAGGCTCGAAAGGTGCGGGGTTATCAGAATCAGTAGGTATATTGAAACCATTGATATATGAAATACTTGATGTATCAGCAAACGGAGTTATTTCTAAGCAAGCTCTGTTTGGACTGCCCGCGTGGAGTACGTATGGTGTAGGCAATAAGATAGGATATTTAAATGCAATAGAGAGAGCGGGGGTATTAACCTCTTTTGTTCGGGAACAGGAGGAGAATTATTATATTGGCTATAACCTTTTGGAAGATTATCTGAAAGCGGCCAGAATTGTGGACAGGGAACAGAGCAAAGAAAAAATAATAGAATTCTGCGAGAAAATCCTGTTTGATATTGACGATGAAGGAAATATAAAGAATAACGGCAATGAATCTGTTTTTGCTATGGTAGCATCTTTGTATTCAATGAAGCATGGAGATGAACTTGTGGAGTTGATAGACAAAGTGAAAGATGATTGGGATAAGGATCGACTGATAGATGATTACTATTCTTCTTTCATATGGAGAAGTTCTCACATTACATATGATAAATTCTTTGAGCTAATAAACAAGTATCCAGTTGATCGTAAACGAGTTTGGGAAGTATTTATCGAAAACACTGTAAAAGAAAAAAGTGAGCTTAATGCATTGGGCTTGACAAAGTTGTTAAATAGGTATCGTATGAACCGAAGAGATCTTTTATGGACTTCAGTTATTAATGACTTTGATGAAAATGAACGAATAGTCAGCCTTGCGTATTATATTGAGGCTGGTAATACATTAGATGGATTGTCGGATAATAAAGCATATTTGCTGTCGGTTACATATACTTGGATGCTCTCTTCATCAAACAGAAATTTACGCGATAGAGTTTCAAAGGCGATGATTGAAATTCTCAAAGAACACTTTCATGTTTGCAAACAATTGCTGGAATTGTTTAAGGTCGTTAATGATCCATATATCTTACAGCGCCTATATGGAGTTGTGTTTGGCGCAGTGATGAAACGGAAGAATGAGGATAAATCATCGTTTAAAGCTTTGGCACAGTGGGTATATAAAGAAATCTTCGATAAAGAAATGGTCTATCCAGATATTTTGCTGAGGGATTATGCTAGACTTATTGTTGAAAGGTTTGTTATAGAATTTCCAGGTGAATTAGAAGGATTGCAATTAAAAAAAGTAAGACCACCATACAAATCAGAGCCAATTCCGGTTGTTGAGGAGGTTGATTATGGATCAGAAGAATATCGAAATAGTGGATTATGGCCTTTGCTGTTTTCGATGAAATTTGACATGAAAGTAAAAGGTGTTGGGATGTATGGCGATTTTGGCAGGTATGTTTTTCAGTCGGCACTAGGTTACTTTTTAGGATTGGATGTTGCAAATGTTTATTACTATGCTATGCAGTATATTTTAAATGATCTTGGTTATAATCCTGAGTGGTTTGCGGAATATGATCAACATAGAAACAGCTACGATAGGCATCATGTAAAGAGAGTTGAACGTATTGGAAAAAAGTATCAATGGATAACAATGTATAATATTCTGGCTCGTCTTTCAGATACCCATAATATAAAGAGCTGGGATTGGAGCGATAAAATCGGAATTGTCTATGAAGGTCCGTGGAATCCGTATGTAAGAGATTTTGATCCTACGTTGAATATCAAAATACAGGCGAAAGATGTTATGCCACAGATATCAGTGCCTGAATATGGGGAGGAAAGTTTTTGTGATATCAATTCTTCAGGGGATGATATCGGAAAATGGATTCTCGAAGATGATAAAATGTTTCAGGATTTTCCAGAGAGATTTATCCATAAGGACGAGGATGGAAGAGAGTGGGTATCTCTATACATATATCAGGAAAATAAACTGCGACCAGAAGGAGAAGAATATTATGTTTCTGGTTTCCCGAAAGGTGAGCAACATGTATGGACGATTTCAACAATGTATGTATTGCCAAAGACAAAAACAAAATATACAGAGCAGGATTTGACTGATTCAGGTTTTGCTGGCCGCAGTTCTAATGGAATGCAGAGTTGCTATTCATTGTTTTCACGTGAATATGCGTGGAGTCCTGGATACGATGCAGAATTCAGAAAGATTTACGATGAGGAAGATGAGACCGGTTTGAATGCTTTTTCGGCTGCAGTTAATTTTTTATGGGAAGAAGAATATGATGCGTCTCAGGAAGAAGCTACGTCTTTTGCTATTCCGGCGGGACATATAATTCAGGAGATGCAGTTATATGAAAAAGCTGTTGATGGAGTTTTCTATAGGAACGAAGAGGTAGTTGCTTTAGATTTATCTCTTGTGGGAAATAAGCATACTGAAATTGTGATCCGTAGGGATGTTCTTAATGAATATATTACAAAGACCGGAGTGCAAGCTTTCTGGACGGTAATTGGCGAAAAACAGTTCTTTATGGGAAGTACAAATCAAAAATGGCAGAGGCGTGAAGGCTACTTTGTCTATGATAAAAATAAGATTGTTGGAAGTGTACGTCTTGCCAACGATCATTAATAAAGAATCGATAAGTGGTTATGTAAGAAATTAGAGGGTACCTAATAGGGGTATCCTCTGATTTTTTGTGCAAAAGTAAATTCGACTATAGAGATAAAACCTGGATTCTCGGAAACATGACGATAGCTTTTTGATTTAAAGTGCCGGAAGCCTTGATTTTACTGAGTTTCTTCCATGTTTTGCTTGTATTATCAATCGTCATGTTTTATAATAAACATGACGAGGTGAACGACTATG
>JALESH010000016.1 GCA_022781985.1 Lachnospiraceae bacterium
GGAGCAGATGCCAGTGCTGTTGTTTACAGTGTCACGGAAACAGCTCTCCTGAACGGGCTGAAACCATATGTGTACCTGACATATGTGCTGGACCAGATACGGCAGATGGGACCATTTCCAAAGCCGGAAGAACTGGACCGGCTGCTCCCATGGTCAGATGATCTGCCGGATGAATTCAGGACGAAAAATCAAGGATAAATTAAGCCACCTGATCAACAGGTGGCTCTTTTTGAAAAAACAAGGTACATATGATTACCTACTTACGAAAGGTCCCATCTGCCTCAGCTGGTCCAGTACGTATGTTTATGGTATGATGCATACAATGAAGGAACAAATGTTCGGAAATAATGGACTACTATGTATATTTGTGCTATAATAAAAGGTAATTTCGTTGTAACTGTTAAAACAGGTCGGAGCGGAACCGCGTAGACCGTAAAAAAGTGATTCAGGGGTGAAAAAATCCCATCGTCGAAGACGATTTTCATGGATTTTTTCATCGTAACTGTGAAGGTACTGAACAGTTACATTTCGTTCCATTTAGTCCATGTTGTGATACATGGGGTTGTGGAGTAAGGAAAACTGGGAAAGGTTACGCTCATTCGTCCAGAGGGTGTTTTTTATGAAAAGTGAAAATGTATATGGAAGAATTTTGGGCGAATAGACGAACTTTTTTATTATCAAATGATGGAGGTGGTTTTGTGCAAACTGAACAAAGTATATTTAAACTTCACAGCGAGTATCAACCAACGGGAGACCAGCCTCAAGCGATAGAGGACCTAGTAAAAGGATTCAAAGAAGGTAATCAATTCCAGACTTTACTGGGTGTTACGGGTTCTGGAAAGACCTTCACAATGGCAAATGTCATAGCGGCACTGGGTAAGCCGACTTTGATCATTTCGCACAATAAAACTTTAGCGGCACAGTTATATGGTGAGTTCAAGGAATTCTTCCCTGAAAATGCAGTAGAGTACTTTGTGTCCTATTACGATTATTACCAGCCGGAGGCCTATGTGCCCTCATCGGATACCTATATTGCAAAGGATTCCTCCATCAATGATGAGATAGATAAGCTGAGGCTGTCAGCTACCGCATCCCTGACAGAGAGGAAGGATGTCATCGTAGTAGCCAGTGTTTCCTGCATCTACGGCCTGGGCAGCCCTGACGACTATCAGGAAATGATCGTGTCCCTGAGACCGGGGATGGTAAAGGACAGGGATCAGGTCATCAGGGAGCTGATAGATATTCAGTATGACAGGAATGATATGGATTTGAACCGGGGCTGCTTCCGGGTGAGAGGAGATGTGGTGGAGATTTATCCGGCCCAGGGCGGAGACTATCTGATCCGTGTGGAATTTTTCGGGGACGAGATAGACAGAATCGTGGAGACAGAGCCGCTGACAGGGCAGATCCACGCCGCACTGGAGCATATCGCCATATTTCCGGCCTCTCATTATGTAGTGTCCCAGGAGAAAATAGGCCAGGCCTGCAAAAATATTGAGGCAGAATTGGAGGAAAGAGTACGTTATTTCAAGAGTGAGGACAAGCTGCTGGAGGCTCAGCGCATCTCGGAGAGAACCAATTTTGACATAGAGATGCTGAAAGAGACAGGCTTCTGTTCGGGAATAGAAAATTATTCCAGGCATCTGAATGGTCTGCCGGAGGGAGCGCCCCCGCTTACACTGATGGACTATTTTAAAGATGATTACCTTATTATAATAGACGAGTCCCACATCACCATTCCCCAGATCCGGGGAATGTATGCGGGGGACCGTTCCAGAAAGAATACGCTGGTGGATTATGGCTTCCGCCTGCCTTCCGCGCTGGATAACAGACCCCTTAATTTCACGGAGTTTGAGGAGCATATAGACCAGCTTCTGTTTGTATCCGCCACTCCCTCTGAGTATGAAGGAACCCATGAGCTTTTCAGGGCAGAGCAGATCATCCGTCCTACGGGTCTGCTGGATCCTGAGGTGGATGTGAGGCCGGTGGAGGGACAGATCGATGATCTGCTCAAAGAGGTGAATAAAGAGATTGAGAAGCACAACAAGGTGCTGGTCACTACTCTTACCAAAAGGATGGCAGAGGATCTCACAGACTATATGAGGGAAGTGGGCATCAGAGTAAAATATCTTCATTCTGACATAGATACTCTGGAACGGGCTGAGATCATCCGTGATATGCGCCTAGATGTTTTCGATGTGCTGGTGGGGATCAATCTGCTGAGAGAGGGGCTGGATATCCCTGAGATATCCCTGGTGGCCATCCTGGATGCGGACAAGGAGGGGTTCCTGCGTTCGGAGACTTCCCTGATCCAGACCATCGGGCGGGCTGCCCGAAATGCGGAAGGGCATGTTATCATGTATGCAGATAATATGACGGACTCCATGCGTGCGGCAATCACGGAAACCAACCGGCGTCGGGAAATACAGAATCAGTATAATGAAGAAAACGGCATCACGCCCCAGACGATTAAAAAGGCGGTGAGGGATCTGATCAGCATTTCCAGAGTGATTGCCAAAGAAGAGCTGCAGTTTGAAAAGGATCCGGAGTCCATGGACAGGAAGGAACTGGAGAAGCTGATCGGAACGATCCAGAAGAAGATGAAGCAGGCAGCCGCAGAGCTGAATTTTGAGGCAGCCGCAGAGCTGAGGGACAAGATGGCAGAGCTGAAGAAGCAGCTGGCTGATCTGGAAGCGTAAGGTTTCCAGACTTTGGAAGGAGAGAGGTAATGTTGGAAAGCGAAAATAAGAGGATGCTGCCCCGGAGGGAGTTCATTAAGATACGGGGAGCCAATGAGCATAATTTAAAAAATATAGATGTGGATATCCCCAGGAATGAGTTTGTGGTATTGACAGGCCTGTCGGGTTCCGGGAAATCTTCTCTGGCCTTTGATACCATTTATGCGGAGGGGCAGCGCAGATACATGGAATCTCTCTCCTCCTATGCCAGACAGTTTTTGGGACAGATGGAAAAACCCAATGTAGAAAAAATAGAGGGATTGTCCCCGGCCATTTCGATTGACCAGAAATCCACAAACAGAAATCCCCGCTCTACGGTGGGGACTGTGACGGAGATCTATGACTATTTCCGTCTGCTGTATGCCAGAATAGGGATTCCTCACTGCCCTTCCTGCGGCAGGGAGATCAAAAAACAGTCTGTGGATCAGATGACAGACCATATCATGGAGCTGCCGGAGGGAACCAGGATCCAGCTGCTGGCACCGGTGGTAAGAGGCAGAAAGGGAGAGCATGTGAAGGTATTTGAACGTGCCAGAAAGAGCGGCTATGTGAGAATACGGGTGGATGGCAGCCTGTATGAGCTCTCAGAGGAAATCAGGCTGGAGAAGAATATCAAGCATAACATTGAAATCGTGGTAGACAGGCTGGTAGTGAAGGCGGGGATCGAAAAGCGGCTTACCGACTCTATAGAAAGCGTGCTGGCTCTGGCAGACGGCCTGTTGGTTGTGGATGTGTTCGGTGGGGAGCCCATGAATTTCAGCCAGAGCTTCTCCTGTCCGGACTGCGGGATCAGCATCAGCGAGATTGAGCCCAGGAGCTTTTCCTTCAACAACCCCTTTGGTGCCTGCCCGGAATGCTTTGGCCTGGGCTATAAGATGGAATTTGACATGGATCTGATGATACCGGAGAAAAGCCTCAGTATCAGCCGGGGGGCGATCGCGGTCACCGGATGGCAGTCCTGCGGCGATCCCTCCAGCTTTACCCATGCCATCCTTCAGGCACTCTGTAAAGAGTATGGGTTTGACCTGGATACCCCTTTTCAGGATTATCCGGAAGAGGTAAAAAATATTCTGATAAACGGTACCGGGGGAAAAGAGGTAAAGGTGTATTATAAGGGCCAGAGAGGAGAGGGAGTTTATCCCATTGCCTTTGAAGGGCTGATCAGGAATGTGGAGAGACGCTACAGGGAGACCGGCTCTGATGCCATAAAGCAGGAGTACGAGTCCTTTATGCGGATTACCCCCTGTAAGGTATGCAAGGGGATGCGCCTGAAAAAGGAATCCCTGGCCGTGACTCTGTGTGACAAAAATATCTATGAGATCACCGCTGTCTCCATAGGCGGCCTTCACCAGTTTCTGCAGGAAATGGAGCTGACCGGACAGCAGCAGCTGATCGGAGGGCAGATTTTGAAGGAGATCAGAGCCAGGATAGGCTTTCTCATCGATGTGGGACTGGACTATCTGTCCCTGTCCAGAGCCACCGGAACTCTTTCGGGGGGAGAGGCCCAGAGGATCCGTCTGGCGACCCAGATCGGCTCCGGCCTGGTGGGTGTGTGCTATATCCTGGATGAGCCGAGTATAGGCCTCCACCAAAGAGACAATGATAAGCTGTTAAATACCCTGCAGAGCCTGAGGGATATGGGGAATACACTCCTGGTTGTGGAGCATGATGAGGATACCATGCTGGCTGCAGACCACATTGTGGACATAGGGCCGGGGGCAGGCTCCCACGGAGGGCGGGTGATTGCCCAGGGCACGGCAGAGGAAATCATGAAGATAGAGGAATCCGTTACCGGCCAGTATCTCAGCGGAAGGAAGCGGATTCCCGTGCCGGAGCAGCGCAGAAAGCCTACGGGCGCCCTCACAGTGGTAAGGGCGGAGGAAAACAATTTAAAGAAAATCAATGTAGACTTTCCGCTGGGAGTACTGACCTGTGTCACCGGAGTGTCCGGTTCGGGAAAAAGCTCTTTGGTAAACGAGATTTTATACAAGCATTTGGCAAGGGTGCTGAACAGGGCAAGAACCATACCGGGCAAGCATGAGAAGATCATAGGAGTGGAGCAGCTGGATAAGGTAATCGACATTGACCAGTCGCCTATCGGCAGGACACCCCGTTCCAATCCGGCCACTTATACCGGAGTCTTTGACCAGATCAGGGAGCTTTTTGCATCCACCTCAGATGCCAAGGCCAGGGGCTATAAAAAAGGCCGGTTCAGCTTCAATATAAAGGGAGGCCGGTGTGAGACCTGCTGCGGTGACGGCATCCTCAAGATAGAGATGCATTTCCTCCCCGATGTCTATGTGCCCTGCGAGGTGTGCGGAGGCAGGCGCTATAACAGAGAAACCCTAGAGGTGAAGTATAAAGGGAAAAGCATATATGATGTGCTGGATATGACTGTGGAGGAGGCGGTGGGCTTTTTTGAGAATGTTCCTTCTGTCAGGAGGAAGATAGAAACACTGAACGATGTGGGGCTGTCCTACATCAAGCTGGGGCAGCCCTCTACCACCCTTTCCGGTGGAGAGGCCCAGAGAATAAAGCTGGCCGCGGAGCTGAGCAGGAGAAGCACCGGAAGGACCATTTATATCCTGGATGAGCCTACCACCGGACTCCATTTTGCGGATGTGCACAAGCTGACGGAGATCCTTCACAAGCTGGCAGACGGAGGCAATACTGTGGTGGTCATAGAACACAATCTGGATGTGATCAAAACGGCGGACTATATCATTGATATCGGGCCTGAGGGCGGTGACGGAGGCGGCAGGGTGATCGCAGCAGGAACGCCGGAAGAGGTGGCAGAGACTGAGGGCTCTTATACAGGAGCCTATATCAAAAAGATGCTGGAAAAAAACAGAAGGCACTATTAAGATTTTATAAAAAAAGTCCGATATAGACAAATATAAATCCGGTATCAGTGAAATTGTTAAGGATTTAAAAAAAATAATCAAACCCCCTTTGAAAAACTTTTGCTTTGGGTTATAATGGCTTTATATGTTTAGTTTATTGTCAACTTGGTAAATATTAAGATAGATATGGAACATGGACAGTCATAGAAAGGGGTCACTCATGCAGTATACAGATATCGGAATAGATTTGGGGACGGCTAGCATTTTGGTATATATCAGAGGAAAGGGAGTCGTCCTGAAGGAACCTTCCGTTGTGGCATTTGACAGAGATACAGATAAAATCAGAGCGATCGGAGAGGATGCCAGGCTGATGCTGGGAAGGACACCGGGAAACATCGTGGCGGTCAGACCTCTGCGCCAGGGGGTTATTTCGGATTATCATGTAACAGAGAAGATGATGAAATATTTCATTCAGAAGGCTCTGGGAAAAAAGACCTTCCGCAAACCCAGAATCGCGGTCTGTGTGCCCAGCGGTGTCACTGAGGTGGAGAAAAAAGCGGTAGAGGATGCCACCATGCAGGCAGGGGCCAGAGATGTATACATCATTGAAGAACCTATTGCGGCTGCCATTGGGGCAGGAATAGATATATCCAAGCCCTGTGGGAACATGATCGTGGACATCGGCGGAGGCACCTCCGATATTGCGGTTATTTCTCTGGGGGGAACAGTTGTCAGTGCCTCCATAAAGATTGCCGGGGATGATTTTGACGAGGCCATTGTCCGTTATATGAGAAAAAAGCACAATCTGCTGATCGGGGAAAGGACAGCAGAGGATCTGAAGATAAAAATCGGATCTGCATTTCCCCGTTCCGAGCCGGATTTTCTGGATGTAAGGGGACGTAACCTGGTGACGGGGCTTCCAAGGACGGTCAAGGTATCTTCTGAGGAAACGGAGGAGGCCCTGAAGGAAACCACGGCACAGATTGTAGAGACGATCCACAGCGTGCTGGAGAAGACTCCTCCGGAGCTGGCCGCGGACATTGCGGACAGAGGTATTGTGCTTACCGGGGGAGGCAGTCTGCTCAGAGGGCTGGAGGAGCTGATTGAATCCAGAACCGGTATCAACACTATGACAGCGGAGGATCCCATGACAGCAGTGGCTGTTGGAACAGGAAAATATGTGGAATTTCTGGCAGGCTATAAGGAATAAAACGGCCGGAAGATAAAAGCTGAAAAAAACAGAAAAGAATAGAAACAAGGGGAACGGAAGAGGAGGAGCCAAATGCTGAAAGGTTTGTATACCGCCTATACAGGCATGGTAAATGAGCAGAACAGAATGGATGTGATCACCAACAATCTGGCCAATGCGAATACCAACGGATATAAGAAGGAAGGGGCAACCAGCCAGGCCTTTAACGATGTACTGGCCTATAAGCTCAAGGATATGACCGAGGCGCCGGGCACGGCAAAGATACTGGGAGTCAACAATCCCGGAGTAAAGATAGGAGAGGGTTATACAGATTATTCCCAGGGTCCCATGAAGTCTACGGGAAATACCTTTGATCTGGCTCTGTCAGGAGATGGGTTTTTTACGATTTCCTATCTGAACAAGAATGGGGATGCTTCTTTAAAATATACCAGGGACGGAAGCTTTACGCTGAATGCCCAGGGTTATCTGGTAACCCATGACGGCGACTATGTGGTAGCGGAGAACGGCGGAAGGATCCAACTGGATCCGCTGCAGGATGTGGTGATTGATTCCAAAGGCAATATCAGACAGGGAGATGCTGTGGTTAATCAGATCAGAATCAGGGATTTTGAAAATTATGATTATCTGGAGAAATTCGGAGAAAATCTCTATCAGCCTGTAGAGGGGGGTACCCCTGTAGAGTCCGATGCAAAGGTATATCAGGGCTATCTGGAGACCGCTAATATTTCGGTGGTAACGGAGATGGTGAATATGATCAATATATCAAGAGCCTATGAGACAGGGCAAAAGGTAATCCAGACATACGATGGAAGCTTGGAGATTGCAGTAAACCAGCTTGGAAAGTTATAGGAGGAGTAGAAAATGGTTAGAAGCTTATGGTCAGCAGCAACGGGAATGAATGCACAGCAGACAAATGTAGATACGATCGCAAACAATCTGGCGAACGTCAATACCGTGGGTTATAAAGCCCAGGTGGGCCAGTTTAAGACCTTATTGTACCAGAATCTTCAGACGGCAACTACCACAGCCAACGGAGATCCCAAGCCCATCACATCACAGGTCGGACTGGGTGTGCGCAACTCATCCATCAACCAGATTTTTACCCAGGGAAGCCTGATTGCATCAGACAGTGATACTGCCTTTGCAATAGAAGGGGATGGGTTCTTTGCGGTTCGGAACAGCAATGATGAGATCAATTACACAAGAAACGGTGATTTTACCTGGGCTTTGACCGGAAATAATAATATTATGCTGACTACTTCTGATGGTCTTCCGGTATTGGATACCCAGGGTAGGACTATCGTGCTTGCAGGTGCATTTATAACCAGCAGGATCACGATCAGTGCTGACGGTACGCTGTACTATCCTGATGCGAACAACAATCCTCAGAGTCTGAATATTACAATCGGCACCTTCCAGTTCCGCAATCCGGCAGGTCTGGAGCGGCAGGGAGACTGCCTTTGGGCAGTGACAGCGGCAAGCGGCCAGGCCATCAACGAGGCAACTACTGCAAATATCAACAGGAGTAAGGTTGTACAGGGATATTTGGAGGGTTCCAACGTACAGGTGGCAGATGAGATGGTTAACCTGATTGTGGCGCAGAGGGCTTATGAGATGAATTCCAAGGCAATTACCACATCGGATGAGATGATGCAGCAGGCTAACAATCTTAAGCGTTAATAACAGATGATTTGTGGGGAATAGTTCAACCTCAGGATTAAGGAGTACATATATGGATATAAGCAGTGGAATTTCTTCAGCATATTCGAGCTATTTTGCATCTCAGGCTTCCTCGAAGCTGGACAGCCGTATCCAGAACAGGGATTACAGCCAGTCCTCAGAGGATGAGTTGCTGGCAGCCTGTAAGGAGTTTGAGGCTTACTTCCTGGAGCAGATTTTTAAAGAGATGCAGAAGACAGTGGATGTTTTCAAGGAAGATGGCAGTGACCCCAATGAAAATCTGGTGGATTTTTTCAGGGGTAATGCTGTCCAGGAGCTGGCTGCCACATCGACGAAGACTCAGGGCTTAGGGCTGGCACAGATGCTCTATGAGCAGATGAAGCGTAACTACAATATGTAGTGTTATTCTGAACAGAACAGAAAGAGGCTGCTTGCGGAAAGCAGCCTTTTTACGTGGTAAGGGGCATGATGATATAGATGGAACGGGTAAAAGGCTATGTGGAGCATATAATTTACCGGAACAGGGACAATGGATATACAGTCATGAATCTGGTGAGCGATGGGGAGGAAATTGTCTGTGTGGGAAGCTTTCGCGCCATAGACCAGGGAGAGACCCTGGAGGTGACGGGTACCTATGTGGAGCACCCTATGTACGGCACCCAGCTCAAGGTGGAGACTTATCGGGTGACAGAGCCGGATGATGCAGAGAGTATGGAAAGGTATCTTGGGTCGGGAGCTGTCAAGGGAATCGGTGCCGCGCTGGCGGCCCGGATCGTAAAAAAATTTGGGCAGGAGACCTTTCGGATCATGGAAGAGGAGCCTGAGCGTCTTTCGGAGGTAAAGGGAATCAGTGAAAGAAAGGCCAGGGAGATCGCGCTTCAGATGGAGGAAAAAAAAGACCTGCGTGAAGCTATGATGTTCCTGCAGAAATATGGGATATCAGGGAGCCTGGCCATCAAGATCTATGATGCCTACGGCATGGGGGTCTATGGTGTGATGAAGGAGAACCCCTATCGTCTTGCCGAGGATATAGGCGGTGTGGGCTTTAAGGTCGCTGATGAAATAGCCCACAGGGCGGGAATCCATATGGATTCCGACTATCGCATAAGGAGCGGGATTCTTTATATATTGATGCAGGCCTCCATGGAAGGGCATATCTATCTGCCGGAAAACATATTGTTAGAGAGGTGTGCAGCACTTCTGGGACTGGATCCCCTGTCCATAGGGCCTCAGATATCCAACCTGGCCATGGATAGGAAGGTAGTGGTTAAGCTCATGCAGAAGGAGGGGGCCGAGGAAAAAAGGGTATATGCGTTCTCCTATTATTATGCAGAGCTGAATTGCGCGAAGATGCTGCATGACCTTAATCTTCCGCTGTCCCAGGAGAATGGATGCCTGTCCTCCGAGGAGGGAATCACCGGCCGGATCAGGCAGTTAGAGGAGAGCCAGCATATAGAACTGGATGGGCTCCAGAGGAAGGCTGTGATGGAAAGTATCAAAAATGGGATAATGATACTGACAGGAGGACCCGGAACGGGAAAAACCACCACCATCAATACCATCATTCAATATTTTGCAGAGGAGGGCCTGGATATTTACCTGGCGGCGCCCACCGGAAGGGCGGCCAAAAGGATGACAGAAACCACCGGATATGAGGCCAGGACCATACATCGGCTGCTGGAGCTGAATGGAGGGGCGGAGGAGGAAAGCCGCCTGGCAAGATTTGAAAAAAATGAGGAAAATCCTTTAGAGGCAGACGTTATCATTATCGATGAAATGTCCATGGTAGATATCCACCTTTTTCAGGCCCTGTTAAGGGCTGTTATGCCGGGAACCCGGTTGATTCTGGCAGGGGACATACACCAGCTTCCCTCTGTTGGCCCGGGGCAGATCCTGAAGGATATGATTGAAAGCGGCGTTTTTCCTGTTGTTATGCTTCAGAAAATTTTCCGACAGGCAGAAGAAAGTGATATTGTGGTGAATTCCCATCGGATCAAGGAGGGCAGAAGCATCACGCTGGGCAATAAGAGCAGAGACTTCCTTTTTCTGGAGAGAAGCGACATCAATGTCATCTATAAGCATATGATTCTTTTGATCAAAGAGAAGCTGCCACCCTATGTAAACGCTGAAAGCTGTGACATACAGGTGCTTACTCCTATGAGGAAGGGCAGTCTGGGGGCGGAGGTTCTGAATGAGATCCTCCAAAAATACCTGAATCCCCCGGATGGCAGCAAGGCGGAGCATTCCTATGGGAACGGAGTGTTCCGGGTAGGAGACAAGGTAATGCAGATTAAAAATAATTATCAGATAGAGTGGGAGGTGGTGAGCAAATATGGCATTCCTGTGGACAAAGGGACGGGAATCTTCAATGGAGATATGGGAATCATCAGGGAGATCAATGATTTTTCCCAGGAGCTGACAGTAGAATATGACGAGCATCGCCGGGTATCCTATCCCTTTCATCAGCTGGATGAGATAGAGCTGGCTTATGCGGTGACGATCCACAAGTCCCAGGGAAGTGAGTATCCTGCAGTGATTTTGCCCCTGCTTACAGGGCCCAGGATGCTGTTTAACCGTAATCTTCTGTATACGGGAGTCACAAGGGCGAAATCCTGTGTGATGATTCTGGGGAGCCGTCAGACTGTCTGTGATATGATTGCCAATGAGTATCAGAATAAGAGATATACCAGTCTGGCGGACAGGATCAGCGAAATGATGTAATCCTTTGCCCGGAGAGCATGATGGAGGAAAATGGAAAGAAGACTGGATTTGGGAGAGGGCAGGGAATTTCTGCTGGAGCTTTTGTTTCCCGGAAGATGTCCTGTCTGCGATGGCATTTTAAGGTTCAGAAAAGAGTATATATGTCCATCCTGTCAGGATACAATAAAGTATATCAGAGAACCTGTGTGTATGAGGTGCGGTAAGCCTCTTGGAAAGGAGGAGGAGTATTGCCGGGATTGTGCCCATAAAAGACATTATTACAGACAGGGAGCTGCCGTGTTTGAGTACAGCAGCATTGCCTCTTCCATTCACCGTTTTAAATATGGGGGACGGCAGGAGTACGCCCGTTTTTTTGGAAAGACGATGGCTTTGAGGCTGGGCAGGCAGCTGGAAATGTGGAAGGCACAGGCCCTGGTGCCGGTGCCGGTGCATGCCTCCAGAAAAAGAAGGAGGGGGTATAATCAGGCAGAGCTTCTGGCGGCGGTGCTTGCTCAAGAGACAGGGATTCCCCTGCGGACGGATCTGATCAGGCGGGTGAAGAAAACAATACCTCAAAAGGAATTAAACAGTGTTCAGAGGCAAAATAATTTGAAAAAGGCTTTTAAAATCCTTAAAAATGATGTAAAATTAAGTACAATTATAATCATTGATGACATTTATACGACAGGAAGTACTGTGGATGCCATGGCTGCGGTTCTGCTGGAGCATGGGGCAGAAAATATATATTATGCAGCATTGGCAATCGGCAGCAGATGACAGTGATTGATGAGAAAGGCTTGGTGATAGAGGTGGATGTACGAAACTGTAAAAGATGCGGAAAGCTGTTTAATTATGCGATGGGACCGATAATCTGCCCCCATTGCAAGGAGCAAATGGAAGAGAAATTTCAGGAAGTAAAGAAATATATTCGAGACCATCAGGGCTGCGGCATAGCTGAGGTATCAGAGACATGCGACGTTTCCCAGCAGCAGATCAAGCAGTGGCTGAGAGAAGAACGGCTCCAGTTCTCCGAGGACTCTCCTGTAGGTCTGAACTGTGAAAACTGCGGGACAATGATTCGCAGCGGCCGTTTTTGTGAAAGGTGCAAGGTGGAGATGACACATAATCTGCAGGGGATCTACAGGAAGGAACCTCAGCCTGAGGAGCATGGAAAACCCAAGGATTACAAGGACCATGCCAGAATGCGGTATCTGGACCGTTAGGGCTTTGAAAGGAGCATGGTTTTAAAGATGTTAAATCAGGAAAGAATCATTCTGATGACAAAGCTGGCCTCTTACGAAGAAAATATGGGAAAGAAGAACGGTTCCATTATGGGATACTTCAGGGGAGATTATATATGGCTGCAGATAGTAAAATCCATAGTCTGCGGCACCCTGGCCTTTGGAATCGTCTTTGCCATGTATATTTTTTATGATTTTGAGGTGTTTATGACGGAGATATACAAGATGGATTTGCGGGCCTTTGGGAAATCTGTTCTTACCAAATATCTCGTGGCAATTGGGATATATTCTATTATTTCCTATGCGGTCTACAGCTGCCGCTATGCCAGGGCAAAGCGCAGTATGGAGCTGTATAAGAGCAATCTGGGCAGACTGTCCGGCATGTATGATAAAACATAAAACAGAGCGGCAATGCTCTGAGAGGAATTACTATGACATCATTACTTGTAGCAAAACAATACTTGAAAAAGTTTTACGGAAAGTATGGGGTATATCTGATACCTCTGATGAAGTTTCTGCTTTCGTTCATAAGTCTGATGGTAATTAATGCAAAGCTTGGCTTTATGAGCAAAATTGACAGCATCGTGGTGGTATTGGTGGTTGCGCTGATGTGCTCTTTCATGCCCGGAAATTTTATAATCATGTCAGCGGCAGCATTTGTGCTGCTGCATGTATATACGCTGTCATTGGAATGTGCAGTGGTGGTTTTGGCAGTTTTTCTGCTTCTCTTTTTGCTGTATTTTCGTTTTTCGCCCAAGGATACGGTGGTGGTGCTTTTGACACCCATCTGCTTCTGGCTTCGTATACCTTATATCATGCCGATTGCCTTAGGGCTGCTTGGAACACCTGTTTCTGTTGTGTCAGTAGGCTGCGGAACGGTCGCCTACTATCTGTTGGCCTACGTGGGGAAGAATGCGCCTACTATTGTTTCCATGGAGGCAGAGGAAGAGACGGCCAAGTTCAGATTTCTGATAGACGGCATGCTCAACAACAGAGAGATGTTCGTTATACTGGCAGCTTTTTCCCTCACCCTCATCTTGGTATACCTGATCAGACGGCTTTCTGCCGATTATGCATGGACCATTGCCATAGTGGCGGGGGCATTGGTGAATATGATGATTCTGCTTGTAGGAGATCTGATGCTGGATACAAAGGTTTCCATTGGAGAAATGCTGATAGGAACCATAGTTTCGGCACTGATTGCACTGGTCATACGATTTTTTAAATTCAATGTGGACTATGCCAGGACGGAAAAGGTACAGTTTGAGGATGATGAATACTATTATTATGTGAAAGCCGTGCCGAAGGTCACAGTAGCGGCACCGGAGCGTACGGTCAGAAAGATCAATCAGCGGAAGAAGCCGAGACCCACCCAGAAGAGCACAGCACAGAAAAGCGGAGCGCAGAAGGGAGTGCCGCACAAAAGTACAGAAGAGAGAAGAGCAGGGAGATAGCAGCATGGAGATACCGGAATGCCGGAATCAATAAAATAAGACTGGAATGAGTTAAATGCATCAGATTCAACAGATTTTAGACACATATTTTAGGCGTATGCCAAGTATCAGATGGACTGATCTTGCGGAGATTGTGATTATCTCCTTCTTAGTGTACCATATTTTAGTATGGGTTAAGAATACAAAGGCATGGTCCCTGCTGAAGGGTGTCGTTGTTATTGCCGTTTTTCTGGTTATAGCGGTTATATTCAATATGACCACGATTCTTTGGATCGCACAGAATGTAATGGGGATAGCGGCTACTGTCATCATCGTCATCCTGCAGCCGGAGCTGAGAAAGGCACTGGAGGAGCTGGGGAGAAAAAATATTATCGCTTCCATCTTTCCTTTTGACTCGGGAAAGATGGAAGTGGGTTTTTTTTCAGACCGTACGATCAATGAGATCACAAAGGCATGTGTGGAGATGGGCAAGGTAAAGACAGGAGCCCTGATCGTGATAGAGCATCACCAGTCGCTGGCTGAGTATGAGAGGACGGGAATCGATATTGATGGTATCGTGTCCAGCCAGCTGCTGATCAATATCTTTGAGCACAATACGCCTCTCCATGACGGAGCCGTGATCATACGGGGAAACCGTGTCACCTCGGCCACCTGCTACCTGCCTCTTTCTGATAATATGGCCCTGAGCAAGGAGCTGGGAACCCGGCACAGGGCCGGAGTGGGAATCTCTGAGGCTACAGATTCCATGACCATCATTGTATCGGAGGAAACAGGAAAAATAAGTGTTGCATACGAAGGAAAGCTGGACCGCAGCCTGAGCGGTGATGAGCTGAAGGAGAAGCTGCACATAGTCCAGAATAAGCCGGTGGAGGAGAAGAAACGTAAGATTGGAAAAGGAAGGGAAAAGAATGCGAAGGAAACTGACTGAAAATCTCGGGCTGAAAATAGGTTCTATTCTTTTTGCTGTTGTCCTGTGGCTTCTGGTTACCAACATAACCAACCCTTCCTCCAGGCTCAGAATCGACAATGTTCCGGTGAAGATCATCAATACGGAGCTGATTACCAGCCAGGGTAAGGTATATGAGGTATTGGAGGGGTCGGATGTGATCGATACGGTGACCATCATGCTGCCCAGATCCCTTTATAACAGCATCAGCGCGGACAATGTGGTGGCTGTGGCAGATATGAAGAATCTGACCAACGTAAATACCATAAAAATTGAGCTGTCCACCAATAAATTTAATGAGAGCCTGGACAGTATCACAGGCAGCTCTGATGTGGTAAAGCTGAACATAGAGGACAGGAAGAGTATATCTATTCCTCTGACGGCTTCGGCTACCGGTACGCTGCAGGAGGGCTATGTGGTAGGCAATGTGACCACGGATCAGAATCTGGTGCGGGTCTCCGGGCCTGAGTCCATGATTTCTAGGATCAAAAAGGCGGAGGTGAATGTGACTGTAACAGGGTTTACCGGCGATATCGGAACCAGTGCAGAGGTGAAGCTGTATGATGAGGAGGGCTTGGAAATACCGAAGAAGAGCCTTACTCTGAATATCAATAATGTAGGGGTGAAGGTGGAAATCCTGACTACCAAGGAGGTACCTCTCAGATTTACGGCTTCAGGAGTGCCTGCAGAGGGATACCGGGCTACGGGGACGGTAGCGAGCTCTCCCGCAACAGTGCTTCTGGCCGGAAAAAGCAATATTTTAAAGAACCTGTCTGTGATTGAGCTGCCGGAGAGTGTGACTGATCTTACGGGAGCTGTGGACAGCGTGACAGCTTCGGTAGATATCAGGGACTATCTGCCGGAGGGCATCAGTCTGGCAGATAAGGCTTTTGACGGAATGGTAAAGGTTACTGCATTTGTGGAAAAGGAGGTCGTGAGGAACATCCTTATTACAAAGCAGGAGGACATAGTGGTTGCCAATGTGCCGGAGGGCTATGAGGCCATGTTTTCCACCCACGAGGATGAGTTCTTTATTCAGGTGAGGGGACTGGCAGCCGATGTGGATGCTCTGGAGGCGGATCAGATCAAGGGGACCATTGATATAGAAAGGCTTCTGGAGACCGGCGCAATCCAGGAGTTGCAGGAGGGAGATTATGATGTGCATCTTTCCTTTAATCTGCCGGATACGGTCAGCCTGAAGGAAAATATAACGGTGAGAGTGAACCTGAGAGAAAAGGCAGGGAATGAGTAGTTACAAATTTGTTGGATTTGGGAGGTAAGTCAATGGGCAGATTGTTTGGAACGGACGGAGTCCGGGGAGTTGCAAATGAGGAGCTGACCCCTACGCTTGCAATGCAGCTGGGGCAGGCGGGAGCCTGCGTGCTGACAAAGGAAAAGGAGCATAAGCCCACCATTATGGTAGGCTGTGATACACGTATTTCAGGAGATATGCTGGCCAATGCACTGATGGCCGGAGCCTGCTCAGTAGGTGCCAACTGCGTCTATGTGGGTGTGCTTCCCACGCCGGCCATTGCATATCTGACACGAAAGTATAAGGTGGACGCCGGAGTAGTGATCTCCGCATCCCATAATCCGGTAGAGTTTAACGGCATTAAATTTTTCGACGGGGACGGCTACAAGCTTCCTGATTCCCTGGAGGATGAGATAGAGGAACTGATCAGAAGCGGCATGGAGGGAGTAAAGTTTCCCACCGGTACCAGTGTGGGCAAGATCAAGTACCGTACCGATGCCAGGGAGGAATACATCAATCATTCCATTAATTCAGTGAAGGTGGATTTGAGAGGGCTGAAGATCGTAGTGGACTGTGCAGAAGGAGCTTCCTACTATACCTCTATTGAGGCTCTGAAGGAGCTGGGAGCGGAGGTGGCAGCCATCCACAATAACCCGGATGGCACAAATATCAATGCCAACTGCGGTTCCACCCATATGGAGGAGCTTCAGGCCAGGGTAGTCTATGAAAAAGCCCATGTGGGCCTGGCTTTTGATGGGGATGCTGACAGGCTTCTTGCAGTGGATGAGACCGGCAGCATAGTGGATGGGGATCAGATCATGGCCATCGTAGGCAATCATATGAAGGAGCAGGGCAGACTGAAGCAGAATATGATCGTGGCAACAGTGATGAGCAATCTGGGATTTTTCCTTATGGGAGAAAAGAACGGCATCCGCATAGAGCAGACAAAGGTGGGAGACAGGTATGTGCTGGAACGGATGAAGGAGGTAGGCGCCAACCTGGGCGGTGAGCAGTCAGGACACATTATCTTCCTGGATGAGAACACCACCGGGGACGGCCTGTTGAGTGCCCTTCATCTGCTTCAGGTCATGGCAGAGACCGGGAAGCCGCTTTCGGAGCTGGCAGGTCTGATGGAGGTACTGCCTCAGGCTCTGGTGAATGCTGCAGTGCCTAACCATAAAAAAGAAAATTATATGGACTATCCGGAGATCGCAGAGGCCATTGAAGCACTGAACCGGAGATTTGCAGGTGAGGGGCGGGTACTCATCCGACCCTCCGGCACAGAGCCCATGGTGCGGGTCATGATAGAGGGAAAGGATAAGAAGGAGATAGACGGGGAGGCGAAGAAGCTGGCAGTCCTGATACAGGATATCATGCTGTGATGCTGCTGCCCATTCCCGGATCGGTAAATGCAGCCGGGGATGTACAGAGAGGGTCCTCCAAAGCATTCCGGGGTTTAATATTAGGCTTCACAAGCAAGGAAAAAGATGGTATAGTAAATGAGTGAAGCATATGCGATGAAGATGAATATATGTATGGGAGGAGAAAAGGGTATGGTAAGCCAGAAGGTAGTTATTAAAAATCCTACAGGACTGCATCTAAGGCCGGCAGGTATTCTATGTAAAGAGGCAATGCAGTTTAAATCTCATATTACATTCACATTTAAAGAGAATATGGCGAATGCAAAGAGCGTGCTGAGTGTGCTGGGGGCTTGTGTGAAATGCGGTGATGAAGTAGAGTTTGTCTGTGAGGGCGAGGATGAGGAGGAAGCATTAAAGGCTCTGGTTCACGCCATTGAAAACGGCCTCGGAGAATAGGTTCAGGCAATCAGCGCCTATAATGCATGTAAATTAAATCAGTAACCTAAGCCGGCTCTCTGGGGCCGGCTTTTTATATTATTTATCAGAACAGGGAGGAACAGACTATGTTAAACTATAGCAGATATAAGCGTAATCCGGTGATAGACTATCCTGAAAGGGAATGGCCGGGCAAGGAGATACAGAAGGCTCCTGTCTGGTGCAGTGTGGATTTGAGGGACGGCAATCAGGCCCTGATCGATCCTATGGTGGTGGAAGAGAAGATTGAGATGTTCCAGTATCTCATCAAGCTGGGCTTTCGGGAGATTGAGATAGGTTTTCCCGCAGCCAGCCAGATTGAATTTGACTTTCTGCGCCAGCTGGCAGACAGGAAGATGATACCGGAGGATGTCAGAGTACAGGTGCTGACCCAGTGTCGTGAGGAGCTGATCGAGAGAACCTTTGAATCCATCCGGGGATGTTCGCAGGCGATCATTCACATATACAATTCCACCTCCACCCTGCAGAGGGATGTTGTGTTCGGCATGAGCAGGGAGGAGATCATCAATATAGCAGTACAGGGAACCAAATGGGTGAAGGAAAGGGCAGAGAGATTTCCGGGAAAGATTATCCTGGAATATTCTCCGGAGAGCTTCACCGGAACCGAACTGGATTTTGCTCTGGAGATCTGTACCGCAGTGCAGGAGACCTGGGGAGCCACGAAGGAAAATCCCATTATCATCAATCTGCCGTCTACAGTAGAGATGACCACCCCTAACGTATATGCGGATCAGATCGAATGGATGAATAAGCATTTTAAAAACAGGGAGAGTATCATACTGAGCGTTCATCCACACAATGACAGAGGAACGGGGGTGGCCAGTGCGGAGCTGGCGCTGCTGGCAGGCGCAGACCGTGTGGAGGGCACGCTTTTCGGCAACGGAGAAAGAACCGGCAATGTGGATATATTGAATATCGGCTACAATATGTTTTCCCAGGGCATCAATCCGGAGCTGAATATTGAAAAGGTGAACGAAATAATCGAAATCTATGAGAGGTGCTGCAAGATACCCATTCATCCCAGACATCCCTATGCAGGAAAGCTGGTGTTCACAGCCTTTTCCGGCTCTCATCAGGATGCCATCAACAAGGGGGTCAGGGCCATGAAGGAGAGGAACAGCAGTATATGGCAGGTGCCCTATCTGCCCATTGATCCCTCTGATATCGGACGGGAGTATGAGCCCATTGTACGGATCAATTCTCAGTCCGGCAAGGGCGGCGTGGCCTTTGTTATGGATACCTATTTCGGCTTCAAGCTCCCAAAAGGCATGCACAGAGAGTTTGCAAATGTAATCCAGAGGATTTCCGAGAAGCAGGGTGAGGTATCTCCGGATCAGATTATGGAGCAGTTCCGGCAGGAGTATCTGGAGCGTAAAGAGCCTATCCATTTCAGAAGGCTCAGGGTGGATGACCTGAGCGACCGGGTCACCTCCGAATTTGATACCAGGGTGACAGTGGTGTATACTGACCATGGAGTGGAGAAGAGCTTTGAAGCAGTGGGAAATGGGCCCATCGATGCGGTAAAGCGCGGCCTGCAGGAGGTACTGGGAGAAGAGATGAAGATTCTGGATTATGAAGAGCATGCTCTGCAGAGTGGCTCCAACTCCCAGGCAGCAGCCTATATCCATCTGCTGGATGTGAATAACGGAAGCGTTACCTACGGTGTAGGCGTAAGCTCCAATATTACCAGGGCCTCCGTGAGGGCCATCTTCTCAGCGGTGAACCGTCTTGGGATCGGGCAGGGCAATTTCTCATAAACAGCTGGAAAAAGGAGAATGCTGCAGAAAAAATGAAACATAAATTTTTGCAATATGTGCTTCAGAATATAGCCGGTATGATAGGGGTGTCTGTATATATACTGGCCGATACATTCTTTATTTCCATTTACTCGGGAGCAGATGGAATCACCGTATTGAATCTGTCATTGCCGGTGTACGGCCTGATTTTTGCAGCAGGGTCCATGGTGGGAATTGGCTCTGCCACCAGGTATGCTATTAAAAAAGCCCAGGGTCAGAAGGACATTGATTTTTATTTTACCCATGCAATTTTCTGGGATCTGATCCTGAGCCTTCCCTTTGTGCTGCTTGGAATATTTGGCCCGGAGCAGGTGCTCCGGGCTATGGGGGCGGACGCGGCCATTATGGAATTGGGAAAGAGCTATGTCAGGATCTTTTTGCTTTTTACCCCCTTTTTTATGGTTAATTATGTATTTACTGCATTTGCCAGAAATGATAACGCCCCCGGCACGGCAATGCTGGGTTCTCTGGGGGGAAGCCTGTTCAATATCGTGTTTGATTATCTTTTTATGTTCCCTATGGATCTGGGACTGACAGGAGCGGCTCTGGCCACTGCAGCCTCACCGGTGGTTACCATCCTGATCTGCGGCAGCCATTACCTTGGAAAGAATAATACGGTTCCCTTTGGGTGGAGGCTGCCTTCTGTAAAGCAGCTTTTTTCCTGTTGTCAGCTGGGCATATCGGCCTTTGTAGGAGAGCTTTCTTCCGCTGTTGCAACAACCGTTTTTAATTTATTGATCCTGGGGATAGCGGGCAATACCGGAGTGGCTGCCTATGGTGTGGTAGCTAATCTGTCACTTGTGGCTATGGCCATTTTCAACGGGATAGCACAAGGAACACAGCCGCTGATCAGTAAATGCTATGGGAGCGGAGAAAAGGGGGAGGTTCACTTTCTGCTCAGGTTAGCGCTGGCAGCGGCCTTGGCAGCGGAGGGAATCCTAGTTGCTGGCATCTGGGTCTTTACAGATCCCCTGGTCAAGCTGTTTAACAGTGAGGCAAATCAGGCTCTGGCCTATTATGCCCATGACGGAATGAGGCTTTATTTTTTAGGCTACCTGCTTGCCGGTGTTAATATGATGCTGGTGAGCTGCTTTTCTGCAACAGACAGGGCAAAGCAGGCATTTGCAGCCTCTGTCCTGAGAGGGGTTGTAGCCATCACGGCCTGTGCAGTTATCATGTCAGGCATCTGGGGGCTGCATGGAGTGTGGCTGTCCTTTCCGGCATCCGAGGCCATCACGGCTGCTGTGATCCTGGTCATGTACCGAAGGGGCTGACTGCTTCTGTTCAGCAGCAAGCCCAATGGGGAAGCCTGGAGTTATTCTATCAACTCTCCGTCCGTTCCAATCGTCACTACCTGCCAGGGGATAAACCTGCCGCTGGCCTGAAGGGCGGCCTTGGCAGCATTTTCAATGCCTCCGCAGCAGGGGACCTCCATACGGACGATGCGCACACTTTTTATGTCATTATTTTTCATGATTTCCGTCAGTTTTTCGCTGTAGTCCACAGCATCCAGTTTAGGGCAGCCGATGAGGGTCACATGGTTGCGGATGAAATCCCGGTGAAAATTGCCGTAGGCATAGGCAGCGCAGTCGGCAGCAATCAGCAGGTTGGCTCCGTCAAAATAGGGGGCCTTCACAGGTACCAGCCGGATCTGCACGGGCCACTGCTGAAGCTGGCTGGGAGCAGCTGCGGCCCGGGCAGGGCTGTGGGCAGCTGTCCTGTGGATGGTGCTGGAGCTGCTGCCGGGACAGCCACAGGACTGCAGCTTTTTCTGCTGATTCAGCTTGACGGCAGCCTCATCGTAGGGGGCGGCCTCCCGCTCCTCAAAGGTGATGGCTCCGGTAGGGCAGACCGGCAGACAGTCTCCAAGGCCATCACAATAGTCGTCTCTTAACAGGACAGCCTTGCCGTTTACCATTCCGATGGCACTTTCATGGCAGGCAGCGGCGCAGGCTCCGCAGCCATTGCATTTCTCTTCCTGGATCCTGATTATTTTTCTTATCATCTTATCCTTCCTCCTTTTTCTGCTGGACAATAAATCTGATAAATATCATAACAGAATGGAAGAAAAGAAGATGTTGTTAATACAACACATCACCATACCTTTCTGAATAAAAATCATCAAATTAAAGGGAGATTCCCTTCACAGAAAAGAATCTCCCTTACAGTATGTGCAGTATTTGCAAAATAATACAAATTTTTATCTTATATCCCCTGCTTATGATAGATCGCATCTGTTTCATAGGCAGGCTCACTGGTGAGGTGCATGCCCAGACGCCTGAAGGTCTTCTCATCCACGGAGGAGAGGATGACGGAGGAGTGCACCTCACAGCCCTTCAGGCCGGGGAGCTGGGAAAGGGCCAGCCGGGCTGAAGCATCGGTGGCTGCGCTCATGGACAGGGCAATCAGGATCTCATCGGTGTGAAGGCGGGGATTGCGGCTGCCCAGGTATGCGGTTTTCAGGGTCTGGATGGGTTCAATGGCTGCCCGGGAGATCAGATGCCGGTCATGGTCAATGCCGCCCAGGATCTTTAAGGCGTTGAGCAGCGCGGCAGCAGAAGCCCCTAAAAGATCAGAGGTCTTTCCTGTGATGATCTGTCCGTCAGAAAGCTGGATGGCTGTGGCCGGATGGCCGGTGTATTCCTGACGCTTCAGGGCAGCAGGGACAACCCCTCTGTCTTCGATGCCGATATTAGCCTGCTTCATCAGCAGCTCCAGCTTGTAGACGATTTCCCTGGATCCCATCACATCCTTTTTCTGGTCAGAGAGAGCCTGATAGTAGCGGCGGATGATTTCCTGCCGGGAAGCTTCTTTGCAGATCTCGTCGTCTACGATGCAGTTGCCTGCCATATTTACCCCCATGTCGGTGGGCGATTTGTAGGGGCAGTAGTCCAGAACACGCTCAAAGATGGCATGCAGGACGGGGAAGATCTCCACATCCCTGTTGTAGTTTACGGTGGTTTCTCCATAGGCTTCCAGGTGGAAGGGATCTATCATGTTCACATCGTTCAGGTCTGCGGTGGCAGCCTCATAGGCTACATTCACGGGATGGCGCAGAGGAATGTTCCAGACAGGAAAGGTTTCAAATTTGGCATAGCCTGCCTGGATGCCCCTTTTGTGCTCGTGGTAGAGCTGGGAAAGGCAGGTGGCCATTTTGCCGCTGCCGGGGCCCGGTGCGGTCACCACTACCAGAGGCCGGGAGGTTTCGATATAATCGTTTTTACCATAGCCGTCATCACTGACAATGTGAGGGATGTTGCTGGGATAGCCATCGATCATATAGTGCAGGTAGGAGCGGATGCCATAGTCTGAGAGCCGCCTGCGGAAATGATCTGCTGCCGGCTGTCCGGTATATTGGGTGATAACCACACTGCCTACGTAAAGCTGCCTGGAGCGGAAGGCGTCTACCAGACGCAGCACGTCCAGATCATAGGTAATGCCCAGGTCGCCCCGAACCTTGTTTTTCTCTATGGCGTCAGCGCTGATGACGATGACGATCTCGGCCTGCTCCCTGAGCTGCAGCAGCATCTTCAGCTTACTGTCCGGCTGGAAGCCGGGCAGGACTCTGGAGGCATGATAATCGTCAAAGAGCTTACCGCCAAATTCCAGATACAGCTTATTGCCGAATTGGGCGATCCTCTCCTTGATGTGCTCTGACTGCAGTTTCAAGTATTTTTGGTTATCAAATCCCTTTTTCATATGCATTCTTCCTTTTGTTTTTTTTCTGTACAGCAGCAGAGATAAAGCCTCTGAACAGAGGATGGGGCCTGTTGGGGCGGGACTTCAGCTCGGGGTGGGCCTGGGTGGCGACAAAGAAGGGATGATCGGGAATCTCACACATTTCCACGATACGTCCGTCAGGAGAAAGGCCCGACAGTCTCATGCCGTGTTCTGTAAGGGCGGAGCGGTAATCGTTGTTTACCTCATAGCGGTGTCTGTGCCTTTCAAAGATGGTATCCTCCCCATAAAGCCGATAGGAAAGGGAATCCCGGTCAAGCACACAGGGATAGGAGCCAAGCCGCAGTGTACCGCCCAGGTCCTCTACCCCGTTTTGATCCGGCATCAGGGCGATGACAGGATGGGTAGTGTTGGGATCCAGCTCTACACTGTGGGCATCCCTGAAGCCCAGTACATTTCTGGCATACTCCACGATGGAAAGCTGCATGCCCAGGCACAGTCCCAGAAAGGGAATCTTATGGGTCCTGGCATAGGAAATAGCCTTTATTTTCCCCTCAATGCCCCGGCTGCCGAAGCCTCCGGGTACCAGGATGCCGTCTGCATCCTGCAGGAGCCTGTCCCCATTGCCGTCATCAACAGTCTCCGAATCGATCCACCTGATGTTCACCGTGACACGGTTGGAGATGCCCCCGTGCTTCAAAGCCTCCACGACACTGATATAAGCATCGTGGAGTTGGATATACTTGCCTACGAGGGCAATCGTTACCTCTCCTTCAGGCTGGCGGAGAGAATCCACCATGGCCTTCCAATCCGCAAGCTCCGGCTGGGGGCAGGGGAGGTGCAGGCATTCACAGGCCACCTGTGCAAGCTGCTCCTGTTCCATGGCAAGAGGGGCTTCGTAGAGGTATTCTACATCCAGGTTCTGCAGGACGTGGCTGTTGGGCACGTTGCAGAACAGGGCGATCTTGTCCTTAATGGCCTGGTCCAGGGGGTGTTCACTGCGGCATACAATGATATCAGGCTGGATCCCCATGCCCTGAAGCTCTTTTACGCTGGCCTGGGTAGGCTTGGTTTTCATTTCCTGGGAGGCCCGTAGGTAGGGGATAAGGGTGACGTGGATTAAAATGGCATTTTCATGGCCTATTTCATGCTGAAACTGTCGGATGGATTCTAAAAAGGGCTGACTTTCAATGTCGCCCACAGTACCGCCCACCTCGATAATGGCGATGCGGGTCTCTGTATCTGTAAAATTCCGGTAGAACCGGCTCTTGATTTCATTGGTGATGTGAGGAATGACCTGAACTGTGCCGCCGCCATAGTCACCGCGGCGTTCCTTCTGGAGCACGGACCAATAGATTTTGCCCGTGGTCACGTTAGAGTTCCGATCCAGATTTTCGTCGATAAATCTTTCGTAGTGCCCCAGGTCCAGGTCGGTTTCTGTACCGTCCTCCGTAACGAATACCTCACCATGCTGGATGGGATTCATGGTACCGGGATCGATGTTGATATAGGGATCAAATTTTTGCATTGTGACTTTGTAACCGCGGGCCTTCAGAAGCCTGCCCAGAGATGCGGCTGTAATGCCTTTTCCCAGGCCGGAAACGACGCCGCCTGTCACGAATACGTATTTTACAGGCATTTCATTTTCCTCCTTCACTGGATAACACTAAATGAACCTATGTATTATACAATGGAGGAAAGCTAAAATCTACTACTTTAACATAAAAAATTTAGAAATCTTTTATAATATGCAGTAGCATTTTCCAAATTAAATTATTGATTTCTCAAAAGCCAATCTTTATAATGAAAGAATGGTTCGGCCTCAGGGCCGGAGCAGCTACACAAAAGTATTTAAATGCAGGAGTGATTATGGAAAATAACAACAACCTAAACCAATACGATGGCGGAGGCTACAACAACGGCAATCGTGGCGGCAATCAGAATAACAATGGCAAGGGAGGGCCGGGAAGCAGCGGGGAGGATCCCAAGAAGCAGAGCTTTTTTCTGCTGCTGGCAGCGGCGCTCATTACTCTCCTGTGCATGAGTTATTTTATGAAGGTGCTGACCGGGGGCCGGGAGGTGGAGATTACCTATAACCGGTTTATTGAGATGGTAGAGGGCGGTGAAGTGGACAGCGTGGTGATCGACACCGACAGGATCACCATATATCCCAGGGAGGGAGGTGAGGGCACCGCCCTGTATCCGGTGCCGGCAGTAACCTATTATACAGGAAGGATCTCTGATGATTCCCTGACCCAGCGGCTGCTGGACAATGGGGTGGATGTGAACGGAACAGTTCCCGACGGTTCGGGGATGATACTATCCATTCTTCTGACCTATATTCTTCCGGTGCTGCTGATGTGGGTGCTTTTAAGCTTTCTGTTCCGCAAGATATCCAAAAGCAGCGGTGGAGTTATGGGAGTGGGCAAGAGTAATGCCAAGGTCTATGTGGAAAAGGAGACCGGCGTAGCCTTCCGGGACGTGGCAGGAGAGGATGAGGCCAAGGAATCCCTGCAGGAGGTGGTGGATTTCCTCCACAATCCGGGGAAATATTCCAGGATAGGCGCCAAGCTGCCCAAGGGCGCCCTGCTGGTGGGGCCTCCCGGAACGGGAAAGACCCTCCTGGCAAAGGCTGTGGCAGGAGAGGCAAATGTGCCCTTCTTTTCCCTGGCAGGCTCCGACTTTATTGAATTATATGTAGGTGTGGGCGCCTCCAGGGTGAGGGACTTATTTAAGGAGGCTACCAAAAATGCGCCCTGTATTGTCTTCATTGATGAGATAGATGCCATAGGGCGGAGCCGTGACTCCAAGTACGGGGGCGGCAATGAGGAAAGGGAGCAGACGCTGAACCAGCTCCTTTCCGAGATGGACGGCTTCGATACCTCTAAGGGGATCCTGATACTGGGAGCCACCAACCGCCCTGAGATCCTGGATAAGGCACTGCTTCGTCCCGGCCGCTTTGACAGAAGGATCATCGTGGATAAGCCGGATCTGAAGGGACGGGTGGAGATTCTGAAGGTGCATGCCAAGGAGGTTCTTATGGATGACAGTGTGGATCTGGAGGCCATTGCCCTGGCCACCAGCGGTGCCGTTGGGGCCGATCTGGCCAATATGATCAACGAAGCAGCCATCAATGCGGTTCAGAAGGGACGGGAATGTGTCTGCCAGCAGGATCTGTTTGAGGCAGTGGAGCAGGTGCTGGTAGGCAAGGAAAAGAAGGACCGCATCATGAGCAGGGAGGAGAGGAAGATCGTATCCTATCATGAGGTAGGGCATGCCCTGCTGAGTGCCCTGCAGAAAAATGCAGAGCCGGTACAGAAGATCACCATAGTGCCCAGAACCATGGGTGCCCTTGGCTATGTGATGCAGGTGCCGGAGGAGGAGAAGTATCTGAATACAAAGGCTGAGCTGCACGATATGCTGGTGGGCTATTTGGGAGGCCGGGCTGCTGAGGAGCTGGTATTCGATACGGTGACCACGGGAGCTGCCAATGACATTGAAAAGGCTACCAATATCGCCAGAAATATGGTTACCCGTTTCGGTATGAGTGAGAAATTCGGCCTCATGGGCCTGGCCACCATAGAGAGTGAGTATCTGGGTGGTGGTTCCCGGATGAACTGCAGTGATGTAACCGCCGCTGATGTGGATACAGAGGTTATGAATATACTGAAGGACTGCTATGAGGAGGCAAAGCGGCTTTTGTCAGAAAACAGGGAGCTGATGGATAAGCTGGCGGCCCATCTGATCGAGAAGGAAACCATCACAGGCAAGGAGTTCATGAAGATTTTCCGGGAAGAAAAGGGAATACCGGAGCCGGAGGAGGACTCCCGGGAAAAGGAAGCTGAGCAGAAAAGCCCTGATGGAGAACCGGAAGACCAAAGGCTCGCCGGCAGGGAAGCCGCTGAGAATGCCGGCCCCGGATGTGACAGCACAGGGCAGGAAGAAACGTGGGAGGCAGTCCGGGATGGCAGCCGGAGCGGAAATGGCAGTCAGGAGGAGACTGCCGGGGAAAGGCAGAATGCAGGTCCTGCAGGCCGTTTCTCCAATGTCCGGATGGAGCCTGGCGCCGGAGACCGGAACAGAACGCAGAAATAGAGAGCAGAAGAGGTTTTCAGTTGATGAGAGCCTCTTTTTATTCAACAGGAAATGGACATATGTTTGATTTTAATGAGGAATTGAAAAAGCTGCCTGCCAAGCCGGGGGTATATCTCATGCATGACAGCAGTGATGCGATCATCTATGTGGGGAAGGCCGTCAATCTCCATAACCGTGTGCGGTCATATTTCAGGAAAAATATCGGGAGAGGGCCGCAGATAGACAAAATGGTGACCCAGATTGCCCGCTTTGAGTATATTATTACCGACTCAGAGCTGGAGGCGCTGGTGCTGGAGAACAATCTGATCAAGGAGTACAGTCCGCGCTACAATACCATGCTGAAGGATGACAAGACCTATCCCTATATCAAGGTCACGGTGGCGGAGCCTTATCCCCGGGTGCTGTTTTGCAGGGAGATGAAGAAGGACCGCTCCCGCTATTTCGGACCTTTTACCAGCGCGGCAGCCGTCAAGGATACCATAGAGCTGATCAACAGGCTGTACCAGCTTCGTACCTGCAGCAGAAATCTGCCCAAGGAGGAGGGAAGGAGCCGCCCCTGCCTGAATTATCATATCGGGCAGTGTATGGCGCCCTGCCAGGGTTATATTTCCCGGGAGGAATACAGAAAGCGGGTGGATCAGGCCCTGGATTTCCTGAATGGGAATTTTCAGCCGGTTCTAAAGGAGCTGGAAGGGAAAATGCAGGAGGCCTCAGAGAGGATGGACTTTGAAGAGGCCATAAAGTACAGAGATCTCTGCAGCAGTGTCAGGCAGGTGTCCCAGAAGCAGAAGATTACGGACAGCGACGGCGAGGATAAGGATATTATTGCCTTGGCACTGGATGAAAATGATGCGGTAGTGCAGGTCTTTTTTGTCAGGAACGGCAAGCTTATCGGCAGAGAGCACTTTTATATGACAAATGTGTCAGGAAATAAAAAGGCGCAGGTGCTGCTGGATTTTGTAAAGCAGTTCTATGCCGGAACCCCCTTTATTCCCAGGGAGCTGATGCTGCAGGAGGACATTGAGGATGTGGAGATACTGGAGCGGTGGCTGTCCGCCAGAAAGGGAAGCCGGGTCTATATCCGTGTACCCAGGAAGGGAGCCAAGGAAAAGCTGGTGGAGCTGGCCGCCAGGAATGCAGCCCTGGTGCTCAGTCAGGACAGGGAAAAGATCAGGCGAGAGGAGGGGCGGACCATCGGCGCGGTAAAGGAAATCGCCGCCCTCATTGGCGTGGAGAGCATCACCCGCATGGAGGCCTATGACATTTCCAATATCAGCGGCTTTGCTAATGTAGGCTCCATGGTGGTCTATGAAAAAGGCAGGCCCAAGCGCAGTGACTACCGCAAGTTCAGGATCAGGACGGTGTCCGGTCCGGATGACTATGCCTGTATGAAGGAGGTGCTGGCCAGGCGCTTCCTCCATGGGATGGAGGAGCAGAAGGAGCTGGAGCAGAAGGAGCTGGAAAAGGAATTCGGGAGCTTTACCAGATTTCCTGACCTGATCCTCATGGACGGAGGCAAGGGGCAGGTGAATATTGCGCTGGAGGTGCTCCGGGAGCTGGGGATTCACATTCCTGTATGCGGTATGGTAAAGGATGACAGCCACCGTACCAGAGGACTCTATTTCAACAATCGGGAAATTCCCATGGACCGCAATTCTGAGGGCTTCAAGCTGATCACCAGGGTGCAGGACGAGGCCCACAGGTTTGCCATAGAGTATCACCGCTCTCTGCGGAGCAGGACACAGGTGAAGTCTGTGCTGGATGATATTCCGGGAGTGGGACCCGCCAGAAGAAAGGCGCTGATGAGGCATTTTAAGTCCATTGATGAGATCCGGGAGGCAGACGTGGAGACGTTGGCCCGGCTGCCCGAGATTCCCATCCATGTGGCAGAGGGAATCTATGGATTTTTCCGGCAAAAGAATGAGCGGAATCAGGATTCGGGTGATATTGCCATTCCCCCCTGTTTGTGATAAAATCATTAAATTAGCACAGTCAATCTAAAAATGAGAGGGTATGCCTATGGCAAGTGTAAGTTTAAAAGACATTATCGACAAAATGAAACTGCAGAATCTCACCCCGGAGCTGGATCTCACCAGGGTGAAGGTCACCCAGCCGGATATTAACCGTCCGGCCCTGCAGATGGCGGGCTACTTTGAGCATTTTGAAGCCACTCGCCTGCAGATTATCGGATTTGTGGAGTACACCTATATGCAGGGGCTTTCGGAGGAGAGAAAAAGGGAGATATACAACAGACTGCTTTCCTTTGAGGTTCCCGTCATCGTGTTCTGCCGGGAGCTGCAGCCGGATGACCTGTTTTTGGAAATTGCGGTGGAGCACAAGGTTCCGTTGCTGATGACAAAGAAGGCTACATCAGCGTTTACGGCAGAGATCATCCGCTGGCTGAACGTAAAGCTGGCCCCCTGTATCTCTGTCCACGGCGTGCTGGTGGATGTATACGGAGAGGGCGTACTGATCACAGGGGAGAGCGGCATCGGCAAATCAGAGGCTGCCCTGGAGCTGATCAGAAGAGGGCACCGGCTGGTAACGGACGATGTGGTGGAAATACGGAAGGTCAGTGACGACACCCTGATCGGTTCGGCGCCGGATATCACAAAGCACTTCATCGAGCTGAGGGGGATCGGGATCGTGGATGTCAAGACCCTCTACGGTGTATCCAGCGTGAAGGATACCCAGAGCATAGATCTTGTTATCAGACTGGAGGATTGGGACAAGGACAAGGAGTATGACAGGCTGGGTCTGGAGGAGGAATATACAGAGTATCTGGGCAACAAGGTGGTCTGTCACAATATCCCCATCCGTCCTGGACGGAATCTGGCTATCATCTGTGAATCGGCGGCAGTCAACCACAGACAGAAGAAGATGGGCTACAATGCCGCTCAGGAATTGTATACCCGGGTGCAGAATTCCCTGGCAAGACGCAGGGAGGAGGAAGAGGATTAGAACGGTACATTGGAGTACATTGGAACAGAAACGATAGAATCAAGTGGAAAGGCAGAAGACAGATGAAAAAATATGTATTTGGCGTAGATATAGGAGGGACTACCGTAAAGCTGGGTTTTTTTGACAGGGAGGGCAATGTCCTGGAGAAGTGGGAGATTCCTACCCGGACAGAGAACGGGGGAGAGAATATTCTGCCTGACATAGCGGAGAGCATCCGGGAGAAGATGGCGGAAAAGAAGGTGGACAGGGAGGCTGTGGCAGGCATTGGAGTGGGCGCGCCCGGAGCCATTGATGCAGAGGGGGTTGTACACGGTGCAGTCAATCTGGGCTGGGGAACCTTCAGCATCCCGGAAACCCTGTCAGCACTTCTGGATATGCCTGTTAAGGCAGGAAATGATGCCAATGTGGCAGCCCTTGGGGAGATGTGGAAGGGCGGAGGCCAGGGCTGCAGGAACCTGGTGGCAGTTACTCTCGGAACGGGAGTGGGCGGCGGCATCATTGTGAATGGCGCCATGCTGACAGGAGCAGTGGGTGCCGGGGGAGAAATCGGGCACATCCATGTGGAGGATGATGAGACAGAGGCCTGTGCCTGCAAAAATACCGGCTGCCTGGAGCAGTACGCTTCTGCCACCGGAATAGCCAGGCTGGCAAGAAGAGAATTGCAGGCTTCTGACCAGGCCAGTACCCTGAGAGAGATACCCTTGGAAAGGATTTCTGCAAAAGCTGTTTTTGATGCAGTGAAGGCCGGGGATGAGCTGGCAGTTCGGGTGGCAGGCCGATTTGGAGAATATCTGGGAAAGGCACTGGGAGTCATCGCCGGAATCGTCAATCCAGAGGTGATTGTGGTGGGCGGCGGCGTATCAAAGGCCGGAGAGATTCTTTTCGACTATATCAGGCCCTATTTTGACAAGACGGTATTCAGCGGCTGCAGTGGTGCCAGGCTGACTCTGGCCAAGCTGGGGAATGATGCGGGAATCTATGGCGCTGCAAAGCTGATGCTGGAATAATCTGGCAGCTTTTCACATACCATAATAGAAAACAGACAGGAGCCAAGGGTGAACTCTTCAATTTATGACTATATAAAAGAAATAATACCGGAGGAGAATATTTTGTTCGATGAGCCTATGAGCAGGCATACTACCTTTCGGGTAGGAGGAAGTGCCAAATGTCTGCTCAGGGTCAGCAGCAAGGAGCAGATGATGAAGCTGGTGCCGTTTCTGCAGGTTACAGATCAGGAGTATTTTGTGCTGGGGAACGGCAGCAATCTTCTGGTGGGGGACAAGGGATATCCGGGGATCATCGTCAAGCTGGAAAGCGCCATGGGCAGTGTGGCGGTAGAAGATGGCCGGATGAGAGTTCCGGCAGGCACCCTGCTTTCCCAAACCGCTGCAGTGGCAAGGGACAGCGGACTGACAGGTATGGAATTTGCCTCCGGCATTCCGGGAACGGTAGGCGGAGGTATCGTCATGAACGCAGGCGCCTATGGCGGAGAGATGAAGCAGATCGTAGAATCTGTGGAGGTGATGAACAGGGAGGGCGAGATCCTGGTTCTGGACAACGATACCATGGAATTTGGATACCGTACAAGTGTGATTAAAAACAGACCCTTCATCGTGCTGGAGACGGTACTGCGTCTGGTGCCCGGTAATCGTGAGGAGATCACGGCCAGGATGGAGGAGCTGGCGGCCAAAAGAAGGGAAAAGCAGCCGCTGGAGTATGCCAGTGCCGGGAGTACCTTTAAGCGGCCGGAGGGATATTTTGCGGGAAAGCTGATCATGGATGCCGGACTGAGGGGCTTCAGCATAGGAGGCGCCCAGGTGTCGGAGAAGCACTGCGGGTTCGTCATTAACAAAGGAACTGCATTGGCTGCAGATATCCGGGAAGTGATCGAAGAGGTACAGCGCCGGGTCAGGGAAAAGTTCGGTGTGACGCTGGAGAGAGAAGTGATTTATTTAGGAGAATTTTAGGCAGTGCAGGCTGATAAGGTACGGAGGCAGAGAGAGGGCAGATGAGATTCGTAATAGTGACAGGGATGAGCGGCGGAGGCAAGAGCGCCGTATTGAAAATGCTGGAGGATGTGGGGTTTTACTGTGTGGATAACCTCCCGGTGCCGCTGATTGAAAAGTTTGCAGAGCTGACTGCCACTCCCAATTCAGAGATTGGAAAGGTGGCTTTGGGACTGGATGTAAGGGTGGATCAGCCCTTTGAAGAGGCCTGTAAGGTCATGGAGAGACTCAGGGCAGATTACAAATACGAGGTTATATTCATGGATGCCTCCGACCAGGTTTTGCTGAAACGCTACAAGGAAACCAGGAGAGTCCATCCTCTTTCGCCCCAGGGCAGGGTGGAGGAGGGGATCCACAGGGAGAGGGAAATTTTAAAGGCTGTTAAGGCCAGTGCCAACTATGTGATAGATACCTCCAACCTGCTGGTGCGGGAGCTGAAGGGAGAGATTGACCGCATATTTGTCCGTAACGGGGCATATAACAGCCTGATGGTCACCATCCTTTCCTTTGGCTTCAAATACGGGATTCCGGGAGATGCAGACCTGGTATTTGATGTCCGGTTCCTGCCCAATCCTTATTACATGGAAGAGCTGAGGCCTCAGACAGGAAATGACAGCGGGGTGCAGGAATATGTGCTGGGCTTTCCGGAGGCAGGAGAGTTCCTGGACAGGCTGGAGGATATGCTCCGCTTCCTCATACCCAATTATGTGAAGGAAGGGAAGAATCAGCTTGTGATAGGGATCGGCTGCACCGGAGGGAAGCACAGAAGCGTGACCCTGGCCAATGAGTTGTACAAGCGCATGGAAAATAAGGGAGAGTATGGACTGAAGATTTACCACAGGGATGTGAAGCAAGGGGTATAGGCATGTCTTTTTCGGGAGAGGTAAAAGAGGAGTTATCCAGACAGATCAGCGCGTCCAGGCACTGCCGGCTGGCTGAGCTGGGCGCATTGCTCTGCTGTCTGGGCAGGTGGAAATCAGGAGCCCGGGGAGAGGCTGTGCTGTGCCTGCAGACAGAAAATGAAGCAGTTATAAGAAAATGCTTTACATTATTGGAAAAAACATTTAATATAAATACTGGTATTTTGAAAACCTACTACGATGAGAGAAAAGGCCATACATATGTCACAGTAGCAGACGGCAATGAAGAGGTCTCAGGGATACTTCGTTCCGTCAGGATGAATGATGCAGAGGGAATGACCGAAGCGCAAAGGAGGGGGATTGATCCTCTGCTCATTCAGAATATCTGCTGTAAAAGAGCATTTTTGAGAGGAGTTTTTTTGTGCATAGGCTCCATGAGCGACCCTGAAAAAAGCTATCATCTGGAATTTGTCTGTGCTTATAGAGAGAGTGCAGAGCAGCTGCGGCAGATGATACATGGGTTTGACGTAGAAGCAAAGATCGTTATCAGGAAGAAATACTATGTGGTGTACCTGAAAGAGGGGGCCGGGATAGTGGATCTGCTGAATATTATGGAAGCGCATGTGTCCCTGATGAATTTTGAAAATTACAGAATCGTAAAGGAAATGCGCAACTCCATTAACAGAAAAGTAAACTGCGAGACAGCTAATATTACCAAGACGGTTAATGCATCATCCAAACAGACTGAGGATATCCTCCTCATCAGGGAGCATTATGGATTTCAGAATCTGCCTGACAGCTTGAGAGAAACAGCAGAGATAAGATTGCAGTACCCGGATGCCACATTAAAGGAGCTGGGACAAAACCTGACTCCGCCGGTGGGAAAATCGGGTATGAATCATAGATTAAGAAAGTTAAGTGAAATTGCTGATAGGATCAGAGGATAAGGAGGAAAATCATGATTGAAAAGGTGATGCAGATCCAACTGCCTACAGGGCTGGAGGCCAGGCCGGTGGCCATATTGGTGCAGGTGGCAAGTCGGCATGAATGTTCGGTCTATATTCAGGCAGAGGGAAAAAAGGTGAACGCCAAGAGCATCATGGGAATGATGAGTCTGGGGCTGGACAGCGGTGAGACTGTAACTGTCATTGCTGACGGGGAAGGTGAGCAGCAGGCAATAGCGGATATAGAGGAATATCTGTCAAAAGGAAGTGTAAAATAAACAGGAGGAGCATCTGAGGATGCTCCCATTTTTATAAAGTAAGGACATGATCATACTGCAATGAAAGAACTCTTATTTATCTTTAATCCCCGTGCGGGAAAGGCAAAAATCAAAAACAGGCTGTTTGAGATCATTGATATTTTTGTAAAGGCAGGATATGAGGTAACCGTCTATCCTACACAGCAGGAGGGGGATGCCTGCCGTGCGGTGAGGGAACGGAGAGATGGATTTGACCTGCTGGTATGCGGCGGAGGAGACGGCACCTTGGACGAGGTGGTCAACGGCATGGTGAAGGGGAAGACACGGCTTCCCATCGGCTATATCCCGGCGGGAAGCACCAATGATTTTGCCGGCAGTCTGGGGATTCCCAAGGACATGCTGCTGGCAGCCCAGAGTATTGTGGAGGGCAGAGATTATGCCTGTGATATCGGCGCCTTTAATGAAGAGTGCTTTGTCTATATCGCAGCCTTTGGCCTGTTTACCGACGTTTCGTATGAGACCAGCCAGGAGGTCAAGAATCTGCTGGGGCATGTGGCCTATATCCTGGAAGGGATGAAGCGCCTTTCCTCCATCAGATGTTATCCTATGAAAGTAAGGTATGAGGACGAAAAGGGGGAAGAGGTATCGATACAAGACGAGCTGATCTTCGGCATGGTAACCAATTCTGTCTCGGTAGGAGGTTTCAAACGGATCACAGGAAAATATGTGGAGCTGGATGATGGACGGTTTGAGGTCACCCTGATTAAAAAGCCCGCAAATCCTCTGGAGCTGAACGCTGTAATAACGGCACTGCTGAGCAGTCATATCAATTCGGAGTATATGTACTGCTTTAAGGCCTCCCGTATCAGATTTGAGGCAGAGGAGGAGATCCCCTGGACTACTGACGGTGAGTTTGGCGGCTGCCACAGGGCGGTTCGTGTTGAGAATCTGAAGCAGGCTGTAAAAATAAGGATTCCAGCCAAATAAACTATTTGCTTTTTGGGGGGAATGAGTTATAATAAACTCGTTAAAGATGAAAAATTTGTATACGGAGGTAGATACAATGTTAGTTTCGGCAGCAGAAATGCTCAAAAAGGCAAAAGCAGGTCATTATGCGGTAGGTCAGTTCAACATCAACAATCTGGAGTGGACAAAAGCCATACTTCTGACCGCACAGGAAAATAATTCTCCCGTTATCCTCGGTGTTTCCGAAGGCGCAGGCAAATATATGGGCGGATACGATGCAGTGGTAGGTATGGTGAACGGCCTGATCAAGGATCAGAACATCACGGTTCCCGTTGCCCTTCATCTGGATCACGGCAGCTATGATCACTGCTATAAATGTATGGAAGCTGGCTTCTCATCCGTAATGTTTGACGGTTCCCACTATCCCATCGATGAGAATGTAGCTAAGACAAGGGAGCTGGTTGAGGCAGCTCACGCCAAAGGAATTTCCATCGAGGCTGAGGTTGGTTCGATCGGTGGCGAAGAGGACGGTGTTGTGGGTGCAGGTGAGTGTGCAGATCCTCAGGAGTGCAAGCAGATCGCTGATCTGGGCATTGACTTCCTGGCAGCAGGCATCGGTAACATTCACGGAAAATATCCTGCGAACTGGCAGGGACTTTCCTTTGAGACTCTGGATGCCATTCAGCAGCTTACAGGAGACATGCCTCTGGTGCTTCACGGCGGGACAGGCATTCCTGCTGAAATGATTAAGAAAGCGATTTCCCTGGGCGTTGCAAAGATCAATGTAAATACAGAGTGCCAGCTGGCTTTCGCAGCAGCTACACGTAAATATATCGAAGAAGGCAAGGATCAGGAAGGCAAGGGATTTGATCCCCGTAAGCTTCTTGCACCCGGCTTCGAAGCGATTAAGGCTACAGTAAAAGAAAAAATGGAGCTGTTCGGTTCCATTGGTAAGGCATAAATATTTAAATAAATCAAAAAGGCTGTCTGTGATGGACAGCCTTTTTCCTGCCTTATGAAATTCTGTGATCTACAGCTTTTCCCCTCCCACTGACTCCTTTCCCGCCTTCACATTGGCAATATAGGTTTTGGTCATGGCGATGACCTGACCGGAAAGCAGAGTGACTGCCACCAGGTTGGGCAGGGCCATAAACCCGTTGAAGGTATCGGAGATGTCCACTACCAGGCTGAGGGAGGCGTTGCAGCCCAGGAAGATCACCAGAATAAAAATCAGCTTGTATACAGGTACGGCCTTCAGTCCGAACAGGTACTCAATGGCTCTTTCCCCATAGTAGGACCAGCCCAGGATGGTAGAAAAGGCAAACAGCATAATGGCAATTGAGATGAAGCTGCTGCCGAAGGGGCCGAATACGGACTCAAAGGCGTAACCGGTCAGGGCAACGCCGCTCTTCAGGTGCTCAGGCAGGTCTGTTCCCACATATTTGGCATATTCCGTATAGTCATAGACTCCCGAAGTAAGAATCGTCAGCGCTGTCAGGGTACATACGATCAGGGTATCGGCAAAAACCTCAAAGATTCCCCACATGCCCTGTACCACAGGCTCTTTCACATTGGAAGCAGAGTGTACCATAACCGAAGAGCCAAGGCCGGCCTCGTTGGAAAATACACCTCGGGAGATACCCCGTCTCATAGCCACCATAACGGTGAAGCCTGCCACCCCGCCTCCTGCGGAGGATAAGTGAAACGCGTTGCCGAAGATGGAGGCAAAGGCTCCGGGAATAGCAGAGGCATTTGCAAAAATCACGATGAGTGAACCCAAAATATAGGTGATTGCCATAAAGGGAACCAGCTTCTCTGTAACGGAGGCAATACGCTTGATGCCGCCCACGATCACCAGCCCTGCGATCAGCATGATGGAAAGAGAGGTGATCCACTTCGGTATACCGAAGGAGTGGAGCAGTCCGTTTGCTATCTCGTTGCCCTGGGACATATTGCCGATCCCGAAGGAGGCAAGGACACAGAAAACAGAAAAGATGACAGCCAGCCATTTCCAGCCCAGGCCCCTTTCTATGTAGATCATGGCTCCGCCTATCCAGTCCCCCTTTTCGTTTTTATAGCGGTATTTGATGCCCAGGGTATTTTCCGCATAGTTGGTCATCATGCCTAAAAAGGCAGACAGCCACATCCAGAAGATGGCACCGGGGCCGCCCAGAGCGAGGGCCACGGCCACACCGGAGATATTGCCCACACCGATGGTAGAGGCCAGGGCAGTACACAGCGACTGGAACTGGGAAATAGCATGCTTGTCATCTGTCTTTCTGACATGTGATGCATCCTTTTTAAAGAGCTGCAGCAGGGTGACATCGATCCAGTATTTAAAGTGAGATATCTGGAAGACCTTTGTGCGCAGTGTGAACATAAGACCTACCGCGAGAAAAAGAGCCAGCATAACAGGTCCCCAGATAAAATGATTCAGGGCTCCGTTGATGCTCCTGACTGTCTGAATAAAACCATCCATTTCTAAAACCTCCATTTGTTTATTGAAGCGGCAGCTGAAAGCTGCTGTCCGCTCTGTGTCATCAGTAAAATATAAACCTTCCTTATAAAAGGGAGGATGCCAAGCAAAGTAACTTTGCTTGGCATGTATTATGAAAAAGTTATTTAAATGTATAAACTGTTATTGGCTCCTTGTTTTCTTTAACTTATGTATTTAGTATACTGAAAAGAAATGTCCAAAGAATGTTATGAAATTGAAAAAAATTTAAAATAAATATGAACAAAAAGTGAACAGCTCAAATTTTGTCCGGATCAGACCTTGTCCGGCTCAGGATATTCTACTCCAAAGGTCTCTACAGTGACGGTTTTTATGACCTGGGGCTGGGTGGGGCGGTCAGAATAGTCCGTGTCCGTTTCGGCGATTCTTTCCACATTTTCAAGCCCTTCCATAACCCTCCCGAAAGCGGCATAAGCGCCGTCCAGATGGGGGGAGCTTTTGTGCATGATAAAAAACTGGGAGCCTGCGGAGTCGGGATGCATGCTTCTGGCCATGGAGAGCACTCCCTCCTCGTGCTTCAGATTGTTTTCAAAGCCGTTCTGAGAAAACTCACCCTTGATGCTGTAGTCAGGACCGCCCATGCCGCTGCCCTCCGGATCTCCTCCCTGGATCATGAAGCCCCGGATGACTCTGTGGAAAATCAGTCCGTCATAGAAGTTTTTCTGAATCAGGCTGATAAAGTTGTTGACGGTGTTGGGGGCGATATCAGGATAAAGCTCTGCCTTGAATACATCACCGTTTTCCATAGTAAATGTGACAATAGGATTCTGTGCCATTGTTTTACTTCCCTTCTGTGATAATTTGTTCTATTATAAATCATACAATAATATATTTTAACTGAAAACAGGCGGTTAGTAAATAGGGATATCAACAGGTGGGACATGCTGAAAAGAATCATTTTTTTGATAGGAGACCAGAGTCAGGAGGATTCTGTATACAGGATGAAGGAAAATATGGGAGAGGTCGGTGAGATGGTGGAAATCAGGGGGGCGGAGGAGCGCGGCGGGGCCTGTATCTCTTCAAAGGATAGAAGCGGTGTGATATTTGTCACGGATTCCGCCGCTGTTCTCCGCAGGCTGACTGCGGAAGGAGGGTATGTGATAGCCTTGCTGCATGACAACAACAGGGAGGAGGATCTGTCTGCTGCCCCCTATGCCATAAGTGATATTGAGGAGCTGGAGTACGCCTCCTTTGAGCAGGCATATCTGAGGCTGGCAGGACTGCCCTGGAAGATTGCGGAAACGGAGAGGTGCATCATCAGGGAAACCACAGTGGAGGATGTGGATGCTTTTTACCATATATATGCAGAACCCTCCATCACCCGGTATATGGACAAGCTGTATGAGGATCCGGAAGAGGAGAAGGAATATATCAGGCAGTATATCGAAAAGGTATATGGCTTTTATGGCTATGGTCTGTGGACTGTGCTGGATAAGGAAGACGGCCGGGTCATAGGGCGTGCGGGAGTGAGCTGGCGGGAGGGATTTGACATTCCGGAGATCGGGTTCGTCATAGCGGTTCCCTTCCAGCACAAGGGTTACGCCTATGAGGTATGCAGGGCCGTGCTGGAATGCAGCAGCCGGGAGCTGGGCTTCACCGGTGTGCAGGCACTGGTGAAAAGAGGAAACGAAGCCTCGGCCAGCCTCTGCCGGAGGCTGGGCTTCACCAGGCAGGGCACAGTGGAGGACCGGGGAGAGAAGTATGAGCAGTACATCATCCGGCTGCCCTGCTGACAGGCTATGAATACAGATCTATTTTCTGCAGCTCCTCTTTTGTGAAGCCGGCGCCCTCCAATGCTTTCAGATTGTCCAGGATCTGAGAAGGTCTGGAGGCACCGATCAGCACGCTGCAGATCACTTCATCCTTCAGGAGCCACTTTAAGGCCATCTGGGCAAGGGTTTCTCCTCTTTCTGCAGCAAGGCTGTTCAATGCCCTGATTTTTTCCAGCCTTTCCTCTGTGAGAATATCCCTTTTCAGAAAGCGGCCGTCGGTAGAGATCCGACTGTCCCCGGGTATTCCCTGCAGATACCGATCCGTCAGAAGTCCCTGGGCAAGAGGACTGAAGCTGATGATTCCCTTCTCTGCCCCGGCGGCTGCTGCCTTGAGTCCGTTCTGCTCTATGGTACGGTCGAAGATGGAATAACGGTTCTGGTTGATGATAAAGGGGCAGCTCATCTCTTTTAAAAGACAGGCGGCCTGAGCCATCTGTTCTCCATTATAATTGGACAGGCCGATATACAGAGCTTTTCCCCTTTCCACGATGTGTGCCAGAGCACCCATGGTTTCCTCCAGCGGTGTCTCCGGATCGGGTCGGTGATGATAGAAAATATCCACATATTCCAGCCCCAGACGCTGCAGGCTCTGATCCAGACTGGCGATCAGATACTTTCGGCTGCCCCAGTCTCCGTAGGGGCCGTTCCACATCAGATATCCCGCCTTGGTGCTGATGATCATCTCATCCCGGCAGCTTCTCATATCTTCCCTTAGAATCCGTCCGAAATTGGTCTCTGCACTCCCGGGCTCCGGTCCGTAATTGTTGGCCAGGTCAAAGTGGGTGATGCCGTGGTCAAAGGCGGTAAAGCACATCTGCTTCATATTTTCGTAGTTTCCGGTATCGCCGAAATTGTGCCACAATCCCAGTGAAAGGGCGGGCAGCTTCAGGCCGCTTCTGCCGCAGCGGCGGTAGGCCATGGCTTCGTACCTGGTGTTGGATGCATGATATTCCATACAGATAACCTCCTCTATCATCTGTCATACAAGAAATAATTGCTTTATGAAGATTATATATAGATAAGGAAAAAAAGACAAGGGCTGAGGAAGCGGAAGGTAAAATATCAGTGGAATTATTTCTGTATTTGATTTATAATAGAAGCATAAAAAATACAAGTGTCAGAAATTATACTTATCAGAAAAAGCAGGGTGGATGGCGTGAAAAATACAGGAAAAAAGCTTGCTTGGGGAAGCGTGGGTTTTGTTCTGATCATGTGTATATCAACGGTTATTGTACTGGCTGACTTTCAGCAGGGGATGGAAAAAAGGGAGTATGAGATGCAGCTTGAGGCGCTTCAGGAATATTCTCAGCTGGATGCAGTGATAGTAGAGCGGACGCTGGAGGGCTATCTTTCCACAATGGAAGGGATGGCTTCCTTCCTTGGCGTGAAGCCTATGGATATGGAAGATGGAATGGCGTATCTGGAAAGTGTGGCCGGTTCTCAGGATTTCAAGCGGCTGGGGCTGGTGGATGAAAAGGGGATTTTGTGGGCCACGGATGGCTCCAGAGTAGACATCAGCGATCGTTCCTATCTCCGGGATGTCAGGGAGCAGAAATCCTATGTGATCACAGAAAGTGAAAATTCCAGGATCACCGGACAGGAGATGTTTGTCATCGCCATGCCCGTTTTGGGCAGTGGGGGAGAGCTGCAGGGCATTCTTCACGGAGCCATACAGCTGGAGGATTTCGAGCCCTATGAAAGTATTGAGTCTGAGGAGGCCAGACGGTATATTCAGGTCATAGACAGAAAGGGGAATTATATTCTCCGCAATTATTACATAGACAGGGGAATGCCGGAGTATGATACCTTTTTTGAGGGGCTGCTGGGATCGGAAGGGGATATGCCAGGAGAGGATCTCATCGCCATGATCCAGTCAGGAGAGACCATACTGACGGAGAGAAATTATGAGGGGACGGACTATATCGAGTATTTCCAGCCTCTTCAGCTGAATGAGTGGTATGTAGTGACTTCTCTGCAGAAGGAGGAGATTACCCTGGAGGTCAGCCATTATCTGCGCAGCAGGATTTATCCGCTGATCATCAGGATTGTCTGTATTATTATGTTTGCCTGCGGCGCTGCACTCTTCTATCTGCGCAAGATGGGAGGGATGGAGCTGAAAGAAGAGGAGAAGCTGAGAGAGCAGCTGCTGTCCGGGGCAGATGGTTTTCTGGTGGTGGATGTGAAGGAGGACAGGATCCTGCAGGGCACGGAGGAGCTGCTGAGGCCCTGCGGAAAGGAGGCGTCCTTTTCTGAATTGCTGATGTTCTGGGAACAGGAGAGGATCCCGGAGGAGTATCACAGGTACACGCTCAGCGCCCTGTCTGTGGAGGCCATGGCAGAGGACTTCAGAAAAGGCATTAAGACGAAGGTGGTAGAATATCCGGTTCTGAATGAGGATGGGGGTACAAGCTGGACAGAATGCGAGATAAAGCTAAAGGAGGATGGAGAGCGGCTGATTGCCTACAATATCTACCGTGATATCAGCTCCAAGAAGCAGATGGAGCTGCTCTGGAAGGAAGAGGCGGAAAGAGACTATCTGACAGGGCTTTATAACAGGAGCGGATGCATGAAGCAGATGGAGCAGCTGCTTCAGACTCAGGAGCAGAGGGAGGGCAGGAAGCATGCTTTTGTTCTTCTGGATCTGGATAATTTCAAAGCCGTAAATGACAGGCTTGGGCATAATGTGGGAGATAAGGCTCTGCAGGAGGTGGCAGGCATCCTGAGGGAGCATTTTCGGGAATACGACCTGATCTGCCGGCTGGGTGGGGATGAGTTCGTGGTGCTGCTCCAGGATATGGCAGACGGAACCATTGAAAAGAAGATGAACAGCGTGCTGGAGAAGCTCCGTCTCACATTTACAGAGGGAGATGTGTCAGTAAGCATTACCGCATCTGCGGGGATAGCGCTGATTCCGGATCATGGGGTGGATTTTGAACGAGTCTATAGAAAGGCAGATGCTGCATTGTACAAGGTAAAAGAACAAGGCAAGGATTCTTTTGAGATTTTTATGGAAAATTAATACAAAACAGCAAGAAAGATAAAATTTCAAACAAAATACTTATATAATTGCACATTGAAAAACATATATAATCTATAGATAGTATATAAATTGCACAGATTCCATGTGGCAAGAGGAGTGCGCTGTGGAGGGATCAGGATGAGGAAAAAAAGAAATATTGCTATATTTTTTTTGCTTCTGGCAGTGGCTGCGGTCGGAACAGCCGCTTGTGCCGGCTCTAAAAGCCGGGAACTGCCAATATCTGTGAATGGAGAAGAAGTAAACCAGGAAGAGTATCTCCAGAGCATGAAGGAATGCAAGTTTTATGTGGAGAGATATTTTGCGGAGAACTTTGATGCGGATATCGAAGCCGGGGATTTTTGGGAGAGTGATTTTGACGGAGAAAATCCCTGCCGGAAACTGACAGAGGATACCATAGCTGCCATTCTCAAACAAAGGGCCGTATATTCTCTGGCAGAAGAAAGGGGCTATATAGAGGATGGCAGCTATGCCGGAACCGTAAAGCGTATGGAGGAGGAAAATCGTCTCCGGGCAGAAAAGATAAAAAATAATGAAGTGGTATATGGATTAACATCCTATTCTCTGCCCCAGTGGCTGGACTATGAGGAGGGGATTTTGCGCGAAGCCTTCTGCAATGATTTGAATAATGAAGAAATGCAGCTTTCTGAGGAGGAGAGGACAGAGTTTTTTGAAAATGGAGTCTGGACAGATCAGGACGGCATCCCGGGTATTACGATTGAGGAGCTGGGAAGCGGCTTTGACCAGGAGCTGAGGAAAGCAAAGTATGACGATCTGATTGAAAAGAGGGTGGAGGAGGCTGAGCTTCTGATGGACGAAGAGGCAGTTTATGAGTTCACCCTGGAAAAATTACAGGTAAAAAGCTGAGGGGGATAAGATAGGATGGAAAGGAGGGGATCATAAAAGGCTAACGCACAGTCGGGGCCGATGCGAGATGGGCATTGTCCGGGATCCAAAGACAGCCCTGTGCAGGAGAAAAGCCTTTTGAAAGAATAAAGGAAGCTATTTTTAAAGAAGGAAAATGAAAGGAAAGGAAAGGAAAGGAAGGTTAAAAAATGATTTTAGGAAAGAAAGCAAAAAAATTATGCTCCGGAATCATGGCGGCGATGCTGCTGATGCAGCCGCTGACACAGCCGGTGATGGTGCATGCAGGCGCGGTGGAGCCGGGGGGTGGTGACGAAGCGACCACTGGAAGGACATATTATTTTAGTACATTACACGAAAATAGTTCCAATGAAGGAACAGAAGAAAATCCGTTCATAACATTAGAAAAAATAAATGATCTGGATATACAGCCTGGTGATAGGTTACTACTGGAAAGAGGGGCTGAGTTTAATGGCCAGTTCATTCATTTGACAGAAGAGGGAGAGAATGGGCAAGAGCCCATTATAATCGAGCCTTATGGAGAAGGAACTGCGAGACCTCGTATCAATACAAACGGTGCAGGTGTCTGGGAACAGGATTACAGGGGGCGGTTGGATAATAGTGCTCATAAGAGGCAGGGGAATGTTTCTTCTTCTATTCTGTTAAAAGATACAGAGAATATAATAATCCGTGGGCTGGAAATTACAAACTATGCAAATTTAGAAGAGACCAGTGCAGAGTTTAAGGATCCTAACAGAATGGATCGTACCGGTGTGGCGGGAATGGCACAGAACAGAGGTACTTTGGAAAATATCATTCTGGATGATTTGTATATTCATGACGTAACGGGAAATATTATCAACAAGCATATGCTGAATGGTGGTATTTACTTTATCTGTGCCCTGCCGGATTCGGTAAGCACCAATAATGATGCTATAGAGGCAGCAAATGTACCAAAATTTGATGGTCTGACTATTCAGAACTGTCATGTGGAGGATGTAAGCCGCTGGGGAATTGCTGTAGCATATACCATTTACTGGAATAAATTTACCAGTACGGCCATTTCGGATGATGTAGCACAAACATACGGAAGCAGCAATGTTGTGATTAAAAATAACTACCTGAAGGATGTGGGAGGAGACGCGATTACCACCATGTACTGCTATCAGCCTCTGGTAGAGTCCAATGTATCTCAGAGTGCTGCAAAGTATATCAGCAGTGAATTTTTCCCCAACACCAATCATAGGGTGGCAGCAGGCGTCTGGCCTTGGAAATGTAAGGATGCTCTTTTCCGGAGAAATGAATGCTTTGACATGCAAAATTATCTGCATGGCAATAATGATGCCCAGGCCTGGGATGCTGACTCCGGGGACGGAACTATTTACGAATATAATTACAGCCACGGCAATTCGGGAGGAGTTGTCATGTTTTGTGCCGGGCAGGCCTACAAAAGTACCTTCCGTTACAATATCAGCCAGAATGACGAACGAGGGATGCTCTGTATACCAGGCAACCCGGATGCCCATGTTTACAACAATACCTTCTATATTAAGGAAGGTGTGAATATTATACCCAATGACTTTAAGAACGGAGTGGCCAAGGTAGAGAATAATATTTTCTATTATGCAGGAAGC
>JALESH010000012.1 GCA_022781985.1 Lachnospiraceae bacterium
GCGTTTGGATGAGCTGTGCTGATTTCCTCATACCGTTTTTGTGGTCCATTCCGTACAGTTCCAGACCTGGGTGGCAAGCCCCTCATAAAACTCAGGCTCATGGCAGACCATGAGGATGCTTCCCCTGTAGGCCTGCAGGGCACGCTTTAATTCGGCTTTAGCGTCCGGATCCAAATGGTTGGTAGGCTCATCAAGCGCCAGCAGGTTAGAGGCCTTGTTTATGAGCTTACAGAGACGGACCTTAGCCTGTTCACCGCCGGACAGGACCTTGACCAGACTTTCTATATGCCTGGTAGTCAGGCCGCATTTGGCTAGGGCGGACCGCACCTCGTACTGGGTATAGGAAGGGAATTCCGCCCAGATTTCTTCGATACAGGTAGCAGAGCCGTGGGGATTCATTTCCTGCTCAAAGTAGCCGATCTCCAGATAATCTCCCTGCTCTACTGTGCCGGAGAGGGGTGGGGTCAGTCCCAGGATACTCTTCAGCAGGGTGGTCTTACCGATACCGTTGGCTCCTGTGAGAACGATTTTTTCATTCCGTTCCATCTCCAGATTTAGGGGGGAGGACAGGGGTTCCTCATAGCCGATGACCAGATCCTTGGTCTGAAAGATATAGCGGCCGGGAGTCCGGGCCTCCTTAAAATGAAATGCAGGCTTGGGCTTCTCGGCCGCAAGCTCTATCACGTCCATCTTATCCAGCTTTTTCTGGCGGGACATGGCCATGTTGCGTGTGGCAACCCGGGCCTTATTGCGTGCCACGAAATCCTTCAGATCTGCTATTTCCTTCTGCTGCTTATTGTAGGCGGCCTCAAGCTGGGCCTTCTTCATGGCATAGACCTCCCGGAACCTGTCGTAATCACCCACATAGCGGTTCAGCTCCTGGTTATCCATGTGGTAGATCAGATTCACAACACTGTTTAAAAAAGGAATGTCGTGAGAAATCAGAATGAAAGCATTTTCGTATTCATTCAGATAGCGCTTCAGCCATTCAATGTGTTCCTTGTCCAGGTAGTTGGTGGGTTCGTCCAGCAGCAGGATGTCCGGCTTTTCCAGCAGCAGCCTGGCCAGCAGCACTTTGGCGCGCTGGCCGCCGGAAAGCTCGGAAACATCCTTGTCCAGGCCGATGTGGGACAGCCCCAGGGCACGGCCTGTCTCTTCCACCTTTGCATCGATCATATAAAAATCATGCATGGTCAGCAGATCCTGCAGAGTACCGGCCTCCTCCATGAGCTGCTGCAGGGTATCCTCATCTGCTTCGCCCATTTGTTCATAGATGCCGTTCAGCTCCTGCTCCATCTCCAGGAGGAAATCAAAGGCAGAGACCAGCACCTGACGGATGGTTCTTCCCTTTTCCAGAGCAGTGTGCTGATCCAGATAGCCTACACGCACCTTTTTGGACCATTCCACCTTGCCCTCATCGGGCTGTAGCCTGCCTGTGATAATATTCATAAAAGTGGACTTTCCCTCTCCGTTTGCACCGATCAGGCCGATGTGCTCACCTTTCAGCAGACGGAAGGATACATTGTTAAAAATTGCTCTGTCTCCGAAGCCATGGGACAGATTTTCTACATTTAGTATGCTCATAGGTCTCCCTGTTCTCTCTTTGCCAATAGCTTTTTGGTTAGCTTCCTGGCTTTTTTTCTGCATTTGCCGCAGCCCTTGCACACCTGGGTGGACTTTTTTACCTCCTTGAAGGAGGAGGCCCCCTGTTCCACAGCCCGGAGGAGCTGGCCCTTGGTCACCCTTCTGCAGGGACAGATGATTTTCTCGGGATTCATCTAAAGCACCAGAGAGGGGGCGGAGTAGGTTCGGGAGCCCAGCTCGTTATCCAGCATGTAAAGGCTTTTGGGATCGTCTCCGAACAATTCGAATCTTTTGACCAGGTTTTCGGCATTGGTCTCTTCCTCGCCCTGCTCCTTGACAAACCAGTCAAGAAACTGCATGGTGCGGAAGTCCTTGACAGAATGGGCTGCATCATAGATGGCATGTATCAGGCCGGTGACATAGCGTTCGTGCTGCAGGCCCTCGTTTAAGACAGCCTTTGCACCGGTCAGAGCAGCGGAAGGTCTGTCGATGGCCTCCAGCGATACCCTTTCCCCATTTTTCTGTAGATATTCGATAAAAAGCATGGCGTGGTCACGCTCCTCCTGGGCCTGTATTTTGTACCAGTTTCCGAAGCCGTCCAGTCCCTGATCATAATAATAATTGGAAAAATCCAGATACAGATAGGCGGAATAAAATTCCTTATTCACCTGCTGGTTTAATAACTCCACCACTTTTTTGTCAAGCATGGTTATCCTCCTATATACATTGTATTTAAATTTGGCTCATTCAAAGTCCATTATACTATGTTTGGAGTATATATCAATAGATCATTTTTGGATGGACACTCCCTTTCCTGTTCTATATAATAAAAATAACTGCTCCCAATATTTATGATGTTATTTTGGGAAACAGAAGCTGTATACAAAGGAGATAGGTTATAGAAATGAACAGGAATGAGATGAAACCAATGCTGCTTTCAACATGGAAGGGCTACACAAAGGAACAGTTTTTGAAGGATCTGACGGCAGGCATCATCGTCGCCATCATCGCCCTGCCGCTTTCCATCGCCCTGGCCCTGGCTTCCGGGGTGGGGCCTGAGCAGGGTATCTATACGGCCATTGTGGCAGGTTTTGTGATTTCCATGCTGGGCGGCAGCCACGTGCAGATAGCGGGTCCCACAGCAGCTTTTGCCACCATTGTGGCAGGCATTGTGGCCGAAAACGGCATGGAAGGGCTGGCAGCAGCCACCATTCTGGCCGGTATCATTCTGGTCATTATGGGTTTTTGTCGATTCGGCTCCCTGATCAGATTTATTCCATTTACCATTACCACAGGATTTACAGCGGGTATTGCTGTGACCATTGCCATAGGGCAGATGAAGGATTTCTTTGGCGTCACCTACCCTGAGGGGATGCCTGTCACAGAGACTACGGAGAAGCTGAAGGCTTTTATCTCCGGCTGGGGTACCTTGAATACAGATGCACTGATTGTGGGGCTGGTATGTCTGGCTGTCCTGATCATTGCTCCCAGAATCACCGAGAGGATTCCCGGCTCTCTCTTCGCTGTGATCGTGGGGATCCTGATGGTAAAGCTGCTGCCGCTGAAGGTCAATACCATAGGGGATCTCTATACCATCAGCAGCAGTCTGCCTGCCCTGCATATGCCGAAGCTCAGCTTTGGCATGCTCCGTACCGTTCTGCCGGATGCCTTTACCATAGCCATATTGGCAGCCATCGAATCTCTGCTTTCCTGCGTGGTGGCAGATGGGATGACAGGAAAAAAGCATCGCTCCAATATGGAGCTGGTTGCTCAGGGCGTGGGAAATATAGCCTCTGCGCTGTTCGGCGGGATCCCGGCTACAGGCGCTATCGCAAGAACAGCAGCCAATGTGAAAAACGGGGGACGCACCCCGGTGGCAGGAATGGTTCATGGAGCTGTGCTTCTGCTCATTCTGGTGGTGCTTATGCCCTATGTGGGCCTGATTCCCATGCCCGCCATTGCAGCGGTTCTTTTCATGGTGGCTTATAACATGTGTCAGTGGAGAAACTTTCTCCGGCTGCTGAGGACGGCGCCGAAGAGCGACATTACTGTGCTTGTCATCACCTTTGTACTTACCATCGTATTTGATCTGGTGGTGGCTATCGAAATCGGCATGCTGCTGGCCTGCCTGCTGTTTATGAAAAGGATGAGTGATGAGACGGAGCTGCGGGGCTGGAGATATATGGAGCAGCTGACAGAAGAGGAGCAGGCGGCCGAAGCAGAGAAGCTGCGCAGGCTTTCTCCGGCGATCCGTGTGTACGAGTTTACAGGACCGCTCTTCTTCGGCGCCGCAGGGCTGATCGACCAGGTCATTGTAAAGGAAATGACGAAATGCCTGATCCTGCGCATGCGTGGGGTGCCGTCCCTGGACAGTACGGCCATGAATGCGCTGTTCACCCTCTGCGAAAAATGCAGGAAGAAAGGGATTGTGTTAATCCTATCTCATGTCAACGAGCAGCCCATGCGCGCCATGCAGAAGGCAGGCTTTGTGGAGCTGGCAGGCCGGGAGAACTTCTGCCCGGGTATCGATGCTGCCATCGCCAGGGCAGAGGAGCTGGTGAGGGGATGACAGTTTTTCGTGAAAATAAAGCTTCTGATAAAATCTTTGATAGCCCGAATGAAAATATTTTGTATAAAATAACTCAAACTTCCCACATCAAAATCTTGGCTCTGAATTTCAAGGGCTGAGTTACGATATGACCGTCAGCAGTACAGCTATTCTGCGAATTATTCTATGTGTGCTGTGATGACATACAGGATATGGAACTCAGTACTGCACTTAAACAGTTGCTTGAAATACTGGTAAACGGGCTTGGAAATCAGATGATCACTATCACATCTGAAATCAAAAGTCAACTAATCAATTGGTTCGTGTCCCAGCCTGCATTTATACAGGCTTTATGCCCAGATTTCGAGTGGGAAGTTTGAGTTAAATATAGTATAAAGCTGCAGCGAACGAATACCTAGATGCTGTGATTGACAAAATATAAATACCTGTTATAATTATATCCTATAAGATGTATCTTGCACGATATATCTTGCAAGGTTAAAGGAGAGAGCAAGAGTGAACAGTACACAGTTGATAAAACGAATACAGAATCTTAGTGGAGAATTTGCAAAGTCCAGAAATCGTCAAATGAAGAAGTACGGTCTTACTTCCATGCAGGGAGATGTGATGCGTTACATTCTTTTCTCGGACAAAGAGGAAGTGACGGCGGCGGATGTGGTTCAGTATTTGGGGCGGGCACAGTCCAATATAGCCGGAGTTCTGGAGCGGTTGGAGGAAAAGGAACTGATTACCAGGGAGATTTCGATACAGGATGCAAGAAAGAGTATTATCCGCCCAACTGAAAAAGGCATGGGACTGTATGATGCACTGAATAAGTCAGCCTATGTGATTGAACAGATTATGCGGAATGGAATGAGTGATTTAGAATATGAACAGTTTCTGCATCTTTTGGATATCGCACTTCAAAATCTGAAAGATATCGACCTTGAGAAAGAAGGGGTTCTCCATGACTGATAACGACTATGTGTTTCGTGAGATGCCAATTTCCAAGGCACTGGTCAGACTGTCTGTTCCTACCATTGTCAGTCAATTAATTACTACCATCTATAATCTGTCAGATACGTTTTTTATCGGTCAGACTAATGACCCATTCAAAGTGGGAGCGGCATCCCTAGGCTATACTGTATTTTTCCTTCTAACTTCGCTTGCAAACCTGTTCGGCATTGGTGGGGGCAGTTTGATTTCACGACTATTGGGAGTTCAAGATACGAAAAATGCTAGAAAGGTTTGTGCTTTCAGTTTTTGGATGGCCAGTATCTCGGCTATGCTATACTCAGGCGTTGTTTTCCTCTTCAAGAAACCTTTGCTGATATTTCTTGGTGGCAGCCAAGATACGCTGACATATGCTTTAGATTATACTCTGTGGGTAACTGTGATTGGCAGCGTACCAACAGTTATGAGTGTGACTATGGGGCATTTGCTTCGTAATGTTGGATATGCAAAGGAATCCGCTATTGGACTTGGAATGGGTGGTATCTTGAATATTATTCTGGATCCATTGTTCATGTTCGTAATATTACCGAATGGTATGGAAGTGACTGGTGCGGCTATTGCAACCGTAGTGTCTAATATCTGTGCGATGGGGTATTTTTTGATAATCTTCCGTAAGCATTGCAGAGACAGTGTGTTGTCGTTGTCGCCAAAAGAAATCACCAGGAATAAGAGACAGATTGCCTCTGTATTTTCTGTTGGTATTCCTTCCGCACTCAGCGTGGTCATTTCATCCTTTGCCACCGGATTGGTAAATAAATTTGCAGCAGGTTATGGAGACATAGAACTGGCAGCGGCAGGAATTGTCAAAAAAATTGATATGCTGCCTTATTGCGTTGCAATGGGGCTTGCTCAAGGTATGATGCCGCTGGTCGCTTATAATTATTCTTCCGGAAACCATAAGCGGATGCGTCAGACAATACACTATGCATGGCTGTGGAGTCTTTCGTTTGCATTGGTTCTGATTGCTGCTTTTGAACTGTTTCCAACGACATTTGTTAGATTGTTTATTGATGAAGCAGTGACCATTCAATTGGGAGCCGTATTCCTACGGATTGCAAGTCTGGCAATTCCTTTTGTCATTGTAAATTTTCAGTTATGCTATGTATTTCAGGGTATGGGAAAAGGTAAGGAATCGCTGCTTCTTTCCTGTTGCCGTCAAGGAATTATATATATTCCGGTCATTTTTTTGTTAAACTGGAAGTTTGGTATATATGGGATTATTGCTGCGCAGGCTGTGTCGGACTTCATTACCATGGCAATCTCACTTGCTGTTTATTGGAAGGTCAATCAAGAATTGCATAAGTTCTCACGTAGTGTATCCGGTTAAAACACATTGTCTGGGACGGTTTTCCTCTTTGCGTATTTTGCGGAGCGGCATTGTATTTATACATTATACGATGTTAGCTCTGTTTTTTTTGTGAGAATTTCCCAAAATATTGGGAATAAAATGTTGTATAATAACAGTGGATCATCAGATGTTCGTACAAAGAAGGAGACAGTATGAGAAAAAGCGAGCTCATTGATATTTACATCCTGGAGATTCTTGGCCACAGAGCCTGTGAGAAAAAACGTATGACGCAGAAGCAGCTTGCGCACTGGCTGAAAGAGGATTATGGCATAGAAGTCAGCAAGAATACCCTTTCCGACTATGTCCGGGAACTTCGCGATAAGAATTATATTGCCGGTAACAGAGGTATCTACCGGGTGAACCGGTTTAACGACCATGAGCTCCGTCTCCTGATTGATGGAGTATTGTACGGACAGCACATTCCGGCTGCGGATGCCAGAGAATTGATTGAAAAGCTTAAGGGAATGTCAGAACTCGGTCTCAAGGACCGGGTCAAAAATGTCTATTACCTTGAGGGAATCAACCGCACTCAGAATAACAAGCTCTACGAAATGATCGATACCATAGACGAGGCAATCCGCAGGAACCGGCAGATTCGGGTGGAGCCATGCCGTTATAACAGGCAAAAAGAATTGGAGAAAACAGGGAAAGAGCTCATTCTGGATCCCTATCAGCTGGTCACGGAGAAGTCCAGATATTATCTGATCTGTTTCGTGAATGACGAGAACAGTACCTACCATGGAAAAGGGCTTGAGAATCTGCGGATTGACCGTTTCTGGAGCGTGGAGCTGCTGGATTCCCCAAGGAGAGATATCAGTCAGGTCCCAGGCTATGAAAACGGTCGCAGCTTTCAGCTGGACGAGTATATGAAAGAGCA
>JALESH010000033.1 GCA_022781985.1 Lachnospiraceae bacterium
CCCGCGCCTCCTCTAATCTGAGATTGATGGCAGCTGTATCCAGATCCGGTTCAGCCGATTCCTTTAATGTGATCTCCAGCTTATCCAGCTGAGGAGAGTTATTTGCCGGTCCTGTAAAGACAAGGGTTCCGTCTCCGGATGCAGTCACCACGATATCGAAGCTGACAGTCCGCGTCTCACTTGCTGCGTTATGGCCGGCTGATTGAGTACCGCTTTGCACATTGGTTCCCGACCAGCTCAGAGCATTGTTGTTGCTGCCGCTCCTGTAGGTGGCTGTTACTGTATAAGTACCTGCCTTTGCAGCACGGAAATGATAGGTAACTGTATCGTTTGTATTTAAGCAGTTAATAAACTTTCCTCCGCTTGCCCAGTCTCCGTTGGCAACAGACAGCTTCCACTGCTCACTGGTTCCTCCTGTATTATTCAGAATGCCTAATTCTGCCTCCAGAGTTTTGCTGCTGTTCAAGCTTGTGGGGAAAAGGAAAGGATCCTCCTGGGTATAGGCAGTCCTTACCACCAATGCATTCCTGGCATTATCAAGCTCCTTATAGGCCTGGGCGATTGCTGCAGGATCTGCTGACTGGTCAGCAGCTACCTCACGGGCTGCCTCCAGCGCTGCCTGGAATGCCTCCTGCCCGGACATAAAGCTTCCTTCTTCCAGGGTGGTCTCTTCTTCCTCAATCAGGGCTTCCAGTACCTCTTTCGTAAAGCTCTCCGTATCCTTTATGGTAACAGTGGCTGTTTCTTCCAGACCCACAAGAAGACCCTCGGAGGGACTCTCCAACTGAAGATAGAAATTCTGATCTCCGGTAGCATTTGTATTTCTTCTGGTCAATACGGGAACTGTGATCTGTGTCTCACCATCCGCGAAAGAAATGGGGATTGGATCAGTATTAAAGTCATCCTGAATGGCACTGCCCGGATTGGGCGCCAAAGTTGCAGTAACCTCTCCTGTACTGCCGCCCACACGGTTAATCACTACATTCAACGTATCATCTTCATACATGGTGTAACTATCATATTCCAGACCAATCATGCCTTTTCCGCCATTATTGATCACATAAGCGCCGTCAAACCCGATGGCTCTTTCCTTCAGCACCAGCCTGAGGGTATGGGTGCCATGGGTAAGATCCTCTGATTCATAGATAACCTGCTTTGTCTTCCTGCCGGTAGCTGCTGTATCAATGGTATCCACCTTTGTTCCGTCTATGTAGATATCTGCTGTTCCATGATTGGGATCTACTGTTCCAATCAGATAGATTTTGCTGCCTTCGAAGCTTAAGGTGAAATCTCCGCTGGGATTAGCCCATTTGCCTGTGCCTCCGTCAAACTGTGAGCCTGACTCGGAATTCCAGGTGCCTGTATAGGTTATGGCATTGGAGGTCTCATCAATAAAGGTCAGACCGGAGGGCATGCCACTGGCAACCTTGAAATCATCTGCGGCCTTAAACAGCCCTACCTCTGTGATCATAGGTACGCTTTCCCTGGCAGTCACAGTGATTTTTACCTGATCTGCCTTTACCCGCGCATCACGGCAAAGCCTCTTTCCGCCTATGGTCGTACCCTGAGCAAAGGTCTTCCATTCCCCGCCTTCCATTCTGTATTCAACCTGGAAGGAACTGATTCTCTGACCGAACTTAATAGCTTCCTCTATGGACACCACATCAAAGGTCTTCACTCCATCCAGCTCAAGCAGCAGGGTTCCTGTGGCAGTTCCGTCGCTGGTGGTCCAATAGGTATCCTGATCATTGTCCAGGACATTTCCTGCCTTAAACTGAAGATCGTTATTTCTCACAGCATTGGCCTTCGCTGTGGCTCCCGATGCCAGATTCTCGGCAAAGGTTTGTTTGACAGCATTGCCAAACTCTGTCACCCTGTTGAGAATGTCCTGATCCACCCTTCCCTGATTATTGGGGGGCACATTCAGCAATAAGGTTGCATTATGGCCTACCGAATTAAAATACATATTTGCCAGCTCTTCCATGGTCTTGGGTGTCTTTTTGTTATTTCCCCAGAACCAGCCTGATGTAATCCGGGCATCTGCCTCCGGTACTGTCCATTGATTTCCGTTAGGGATACCTATGGTAGTCCGATTGGCGCCGGACTGATTGCTATTTATGGTATTAGCAGTCTTATCCACTTGGGACTTTGCCCAGGTTTCCTCATTGGCATATCCAATCTCATTTCCTATCCAGCGGACTGTGGTATAGGCTCCCGCGCCGAAGAGCAGACAGCCCGGCTCCTCCCGCTGGATTACCTCAAACCAATCTTCAAAGGTATAATTCTGTGTAGCAGAGCCGCTGCCCTTTGCACCGTCCATCCATACCTCGACAAACTTTCCGCCATTTCCATATTTGTCATTACCCAGTATTTCTATTAACTGATTTTTGTAGAATTCATTATAGTCTCTGTTGGCAGCTCTATCAATTTCTATTACCTCATCCCAACTCTTGCCATTCAGCGGCTGGCCGTTGTTTCCCACCAAAGGAGATCCATCTGCAGCATAATAGCCGTAGCTCGGCTCATGAATATCCCAAGGGGAAAGGTACAGACCCATATCCATATCATGTTCCGTGCAGGCAGCAGATATCTCCGCCAGAATGTCACCCTGTCCATTCTTATAATTTGTATTAGCCACATCATAATCTGTATATTGACTTGCCCAGATACAGAAGCCATCATGATGCTTTGCCGTTACGATCAGTCTCTTGAAACCTGCTTCTTTCAGAGTTCTCACCATAGTGTCTGCATCAAAATCCTGACTCAATGTAAAAAGTTCTCCCGGAGGTCTGTCTCCATAATGTTCCCCCCATTCTTCTCCAGTAAAGGTATTGGGACCAAAATGGCAGAAAGCCGCCAGTTCTTCCTTATGGTACTGATACTGCGCATCGGTGGGCACCGTAGCATCCGCAGCAGGTGCCTCTGAATCCGATTGAGTCAGGCCCTCATCCCCAATCCATGTAGTAGTCTGCGGGGCAGTAGCATTTGCTGTTCCCATATTCACCATAGGCACGGCAAACAACAGCATTCCTCCCAGCAGTAATGAAACAATTCTCTTTTTCAAAATTTCTCCTCTCCTTTCACTCCATACCCAAGCTTCCCACACCAATCATTTACTGTAAAAGCACCTACTGCCGTTCTCGGGATGCCGGCATTAACAAAACCGTTGCAGCTTCCCACTGTGGGCAGGGATGGCCACATACTCACCATCCTTGTAAATACTGCCGGAACCATGCCCTCACATCAAAAGAAAGCGGACTGGTCAACTGTTTGTGTGCCAGCCTGCATCGATCCAGGCTTGATATCCAGATTACTTGTGGAAAGATTAGGTTACTTCGTAGTTTTATGCCCTTAATCTACTATCCATAAAGGCATGGTGCCACATAATAAATACTATAGTCATTATAGACCATATCTATATTCATGTCTACACTTATGACAAAAAAATATAAAATACAGATATTTTTTCGTATAACACAGCCAAATCTTTTTCCTGTATTATCCATACATATTAATTTCTTTGTCAATTATACCTATATTTCCTGTATTTTTATCAGGCCTGTGACATGGGTACACTCCTGTCCGTCCGCCCCCTGACTGCAGAACGGAAAGCAATGCTTCCGCCTGCTCCGGCATGAATTTGCAGCTGATCATTACACAGCTTTTGTGATGATCTGCTCGGTTTACTTGGCGCTGTCACCGGAGCTGCTGCCGGATCTTCCACACCAGAGCATGTTCAAAATCAATCGCTCTCTTGCCATTTCTGTAAATATCACCCACAGTGAGATCTCTGTATTCTTTTCTTGTCACCATATGCATACCTCCG
>JALESH010000035.1 GCA_022781985.1 Lachnospiraceae bacterium
TGTATATATCAGAAGATATGGACTGACGAAAAAACAGCGGAGTATACTTACCCAGTTCGGTGTATCGGAAAGCCACCTCAATAAGATGGCTGATAGGATGAATTTGATTGTTTAGTTATATAACAAAGGAAAAGTTAAGGGTCCAGCAAAAAAACCACCTCGCTGCTTACAGGAAAGAAGGATGTCTTTTCCTGTGCCCCGGATGTGATGGTAACAAGAAGCAAAACAATCGAATTAATATTGAATATGATATTAGCTTTTTCACTTTTTCTCCTTTGCCTTATTATTTTAATATGCTTTTCATATAAAATAACTTGTTTTTTAATATATTATTTTGTTGTAAATCGTTGTTTTTCGTTGTTTTTCGTTGGTAATTAATATATACTGATAATATCAGTGGAATATGGAGGAGCCGAATATGGAAAATGAATTGACTGTATTACTTGTCGAAGACGATCAATCGGCTTGCGAGGAAATCATTCAATATATTGACACCTTAGAGGACATTTTACTAACAGGCATTACGAACAATTCTGCAGAAGCAATTGATATGATCCGGGATAATCCTCCGGATGCTGTTATTCTTGATCTGGAACTCCATTTAGGAAGCGGAAACGGACTCATGCTGCTGCAAGAGCTGCAGCAAATGAACTTGTTTCCTCCCCCTTATATCTTAGTTACTACCAATAATTCCAGCGCAGTGACTTATGAATCAGCCAGACAGCTGGGCACCGACTTCATACTCTGCAAGCATCAGGCTGATTATTCATCTAGGAGTGCTGTTGATTTTTTAAGAATGATGAAATCTGTCATAAAAAAACGGAGACGGCATTCAAATACCCATCAAATGCCATTAGATGAAAGCTCCGAACAAAGGAGCAGACGAATAGTCCAGAAAATCAGCCTTGAGCTCAACAACGTTGGTATCAGCCCAAAGGCCGTTGGTTATCAGTATCTGATTGACGGAATCCAGATTGTGATGAATGAGCCGACTCCCAACCTGTGCCATATCATTGCAAAAAAACATAAAAAAAGCAGCGGCAGTATTGAACGGGCAATGCATAATGCAATTGCAAGGGCTTGGAGAACTACGCCAATTGATGACCTTTTATATTTTTATACAGCCAGAATAAGCTCTGAAAAAGGTATGCCAACGATTAATGAGTTCATCTATTATTACGCAAACAAAATGAAAAATGAGCATTAAATAACCAGTTGCAGAATGCAACTGGTTACAGACTAAATAGCCAACCATCTCATGATAATATCCCAAAAACTCATAATGAACATTCCTCCTTCCAAAGCTTTTCTTTAATTTAAGCCTTAAGAGCAGAAAAAGGTGTTTGTTCTTGTGATTGATTTTCGTAGGTTATTGTTGGTTTTAGAAGGATGAAAAGTTATGATAATCCTGTTGATTAAATATTTCTTCATTATAATGTGCAGCATGTATGCTTTTCCAAAACTGTTAAATATTCATCAAAAAGTTACAGCCAAGACAAAATTATTCATGATTTTTCTGAACACGATAACTTCTTTTTTTATGTATATGCTTCGTGCTTACATGGCACCCATCAGTATCATGATAATGGTATCTGTATCTGCACTGTTTCTAAAAAAAATTTACAGGATTGATATAGGATGTACTATAACGACAACCATCATCAGTTTTGGAATTGGATATCTGTCCTACATCCCCAGTATCACTTTTGCTGCGATCCTGGAAATTTGCCTGCCAGGGACGGTGACAAGTGCATTTTTCAGTGCTGCACTTGCCTTTATAATAGGCATGACCCAATTAACACTTGTAGTCTGCCTGTTCCGTATCAATCGCCTGAAGCATGGCTTTTCTTTTTTATCAGAAGCAAAATATAGTGATCTGTGTGTTCACATCAGTGTTTCTGTTTTATCAGCTGCTTCCTTCTTAGGTATGAATCAGGGAACACATTTGGTATATATCATCCTTATATTTTCCATTGTGATCTGCGGAATAATATTTTGGTTCTGGTGGCACAGACAGATAACAGAGGAATACCTGAAGCAGCTAAATAAACGTGAAACAGAAGAACTCAATCATGTGATTGACAGTCAGCAAAGAGAAATAGAAATGCTGAACAGGCAAAATGATGAGTTATCCAAAATTATCCATAAGGATAATAAATTCCTTCCGGCCATTGAGCTGTCTGTCAAGGAATTTTATCTTTCTGTCGTATCGGATGAAAATAAGGCCTCCCGTACCTCCAGCACGATTAAGCTCATAGAGCAATTGGAGCAATTTTCACGAGAACGTGCCGGTGTAGTAAAGAGCTATGAATTATCACATAAAAAGCCGCCCTGCACTAATATAGCATCCATTGATATACTGTTTACATATATGCTGGAAAAGGCAGCTTACTCAGATATTATTCTGGACTTATGCCTCTGGGATGATATGGCTCCCCTGATCAAACATAAGATTTCCGAGCAGGATCTGACTACCTTATTGGGAGATTTACTTGAAAATGCGATCATCGCCACAAAAGACTGTAAGAAAAGGCGGATTTTAGCCGGCATAGGCATCCTGAACAATACCTACTGCATCTGCATCAGCGACAGCGGTGTTCCCTTTCCTGCAGAGGTACTGCTTCACCTGGGCATAGAGCCTGTAACCACACATGCAGATCATGGGGGAAGCGGCATAGGTTTGATGAGTACCTTCGAGATTTGCAGTCGCTATCATGCCAGCCTTGAAATAGAAGAATTAGATTTATCACTATATGCCAAGCAGGTGACCATTCGTTTTGACGGATTGGGAACACATAAAGTGAAATTACTGGATAAGCAGAAATGCCAAAAGGTATCTGCCAACCCAAATATTCAAATTGTGCCTCTCATTTCCACCGGATAAAAGAACAGCTGTCCAGTATCTGATAATATTTTGCCAGACGCTCATACAGAGGCCTGGCCTGATCACCGAAGCGTCCTTCCAACAGCTCCCCCAGGGTCGCTATATCCTTCTCACCATCCATCTGGATCCAGGCAAAGCTGCCCAGTTCATCCAGGTGGATATGGCTGATTTTGGGTCTGGCAAACAGCTTCTGGGCCAGGAGGTTAAAAAAGCCCGTATGCTCCAGATCAAGAACCACCAGCCCCTCCCCGTCTGCAGACCATTTGATCCGCTCATGTCTCATAGGACGGCGCTCCAGATAATTTTCTGATCCTTTTTTTTCTTTTCTCATGGATTTCTACCTTCTCTTTTTCCAGACTGAGAACCTCAGCAAGGACAGGATGACCAGCGCAAAAACGGCAAGACAGCAAAGGGAGCCTGCGCCCTGGGGAAGATTGATATATTTTGACAGGTCAATCACCTGATCCAGGCCCAAGACTGCCAGGAGGGCCAGGAGGATTCCTGCCAGTCCTTCTCCTGCGATCATACCGGAGCAGTACAGGATACCGCTGCTGATGATCTGTCTTTTTTCCTCCTCCCCCCGTTTCATCCTGTCAAATACAAGGCGAACAAGGCCTCCTGCCATAATACAGGCATTCAGATGAACCGGCAGGTAGACTCCGATGGCAAACGGAAGAACCGGAAGCCCCAGGATCTCAATTACAATGGCCAGAAATACCCCTATAAATACCAGTGCCCAGGGAAGGCTGCCTTCCATGACTCCTTCGATAATCATCTTCATCAGCGTGGCCTGGGGTGCCGCCAGCTGCTCTGATCCAAAGCCCCAGGCCTGATCCAACAGATATAAAGCTGCGCCGATTGCAAGAGCTGCAGACACCACCCCTATGATTTCTCCGACCTGCTGCTTCTTTGGTGTAGAGCCCAGCAGATATCCTGTCTTCAGATCCTGGGAGGTATCCCCTGCCACTGCCGCCACGATACAGATAATGGAACCAATGGCAATGGCACCCTGCATGCCGTGAATACCGCTGTCACCCGTCATCTTTAAAATGATTGCTGCAATGAGAAGGGTTGCAATGGCCATACCAGACACCGGGTTATTGCTGCTCCCCACAAGTCCTACCATGCGGGAAGATACTGTGGCAAAGAAGAAACCGAAAACCACCACAATGACAGCTCCCAGCAGACTTACGGGAATGGCAGGAACCAGCCAGAGCAAGGCTGTAATCAATACAATGCAGACTGCAACAACACCCATGTGCAGTTCTCTGGAGGTACGTGATGTCCCTTCTCCTCCCGCTCCTCTCATGCCCTTTACAGCATCCCGAAAGGTTCTCACGATCAGGGGAAGTGATTTCATCAGGCTGAGAATCCCGCCTGCTGCCAAGGCACCCGCTCCGATATAACGGATGTACGAGCTCCAGACTGCAGAGGCTCCTCCTGCTGCAAACATCTCTCCGATGGGCTTTGTTCCCGGGTAGAGCACAAGCTGCCCGCCAAATAATACAATGGCCGGAATCATCACCAGCCAGCTGAATACACCGCCCGCAAACATATACGAGGAAATACGGGGACCGCAGATATAGCCCACACTCATCACAGCTGGATAAATCTGAGTGCCGATCTCGCCATAAAATCCCTTGATCCTGACAGAAGCCTCGCCGGGCACCAGCCTCAGCCCGTCAATCACAAATTTAAACACTGCAGAGAATCCCATACCCGCAAACACTGTGGCTGCGCTGGAGCCTCCCTCTTCTCCGGCAAGGAGAACCTCCGCACATGCGGTTCCCTCCGGATACGGCAGGATGCCGTGCTCTTTTACAATCAGGGCCTTTCTTAAGGGAACCATAAACAGTACGCCCAGGATGCCTCCCAGTAATGCGATCAGGGTAATCTCCATGATGTCCGGCCTGTCCATCCTTCCTTCTGCTGCCCATAAAAACAGGGCAGGAAGGGTGAAAATGGCCCCTGCGGCCAGAGACTCACCGGCTGAGCCTACCGTCTGCACGATATTGCTTTCCAGAATGGAATTTTTTCTCATCACTACCCGAAGCACTCCCATGGCTATTACGGCAGCCGGAATGGAGGCAGAAACAGTCATGCCCACTCTCAGCCCCAGATATGCATTTGCCGCACCGAATACCACAGCCAGAAGAATCCCCATCAGAACAGATGTTACTGTGAATTCAGGCATGACCTTCTCGGCCGGAATATAAGGTTTTAATTCTTTTTTCTCGTTCATCAGACCTCTCCCTCATGTTCCATTATGAACAGGAATGTCTGTTTTATGCAAGCATATGCCATGTATTTTTTTTTCTGTTTTTGGCAATATATAAGGCCCTGTCTGCATTGCTGTACAGCTTTTCAAAATTCCTGTCCGAAGCCTCCAGTATTCTGGCGATCCCAATGGAGACACTGGTCACTCCGTCATATTCCTCTCCTGCCATTTTGTCCCGGAAGCCTGCGGCTATCCTCTCTGCCAGCGCTTCCAGCTCCATAGGATCTGTTGCTCCCTTAAAGAAAAGGCAGAATTCATCACCGCCGATGCGGCAGAGAATCAAATCATCCCCCTGAGCCAAAAGCACCTCAGCAAATTTGACCAGAGTTTCATCACCTGCCTGATGCCCAAAACGATCGTTAATCTGTTTAAAGTTATCCAAATCCATCATAAACAGACTTCCGCCTCCGCCCTGCTCCAGATATTCCTCCACCAAATCTGTAAAATGGCTTCTGTTATTAATTCCGGTCAGTGCATCCTTATGGGCCAGGTTACTGATCTGCACAAGCATCTGATGATGCTTTGTTATATCCAGCATCCACAGCATATGCCCCTGGACATATCCCCCCTCCTTCAAAGCCTCCACGCGCATCTCATAGATCCGGCCCTTCAGCTCCAATGTGTTCAGCCTTCCCTCAAATATATCCTCCAGAATCCTATTGTTATAGGCATTCTGTTTTAATGCCAGCTGTCCGAACATTTCCTGCATTCTCTGATTATAATATGTAATAATATGATTGCTGTTGATCACCATGATTCCCTCCTGCCCATGGCGCAGAGCATTTTCACCGGCCAGGGCAAGGGAATCGAAATAGCCGTATTTTATAAGAGCCAGTCCCACCAGGACAACAGCCCCCAAAATCCCCAGGCATGGCACCTCATAGCCTCCGGTGATCCCCGTATCCCTGATAAAATTAGGTATCCAGGGAAATAATATGGCTGCTGCGGTACATAAGATCCTTTTTCTCTCTATGCCCCTGGATTCACGGATTCCCTGAATACAAATGGCAAAGCAGGTCACACAGACTATCACCAGATAGATGACAAAGGCATCAAATCCCCATCCGTATTCCAGCACCAGTCTGGAAAAAGGACCCTCCTCACTGATCCCGATAGAAGTATAAAATATATGATTTTCTTTGGTTGAAAAAAGCATCCACATTATTACAATGCCGCAGAGACTTTCCACAGCATATACCACCGGCGGTATTTCCCTATGACACATCTCCCCCACAAACAGGGTGAACCCGATCATCAACAGGCATTCCCCAAAGTACTGAACCAGCGTTGCCGCATAGAATCCCCCTACATTACCGGAAATGATCTCCACAAGAAAACCAAAGGTATAGATACAGCTGGCAGCCACCAGCAGCAGCGTTCCGGTCTGCCCCCTGGATGGCTTGACCCAAAGAACCATCATAAGAATACCCAGGCACACCATGAATGCAATCACATGCAGCGCAACATAGATTTCATATATGGTACATCCCTGAATCAGAGCCCTGACTGCTGCCAGTACCAGGAAATGAGTGGGATAGAACAGATAGAAAAAGTATTTGCTGATAAAATCCTTTCCCTTTTCTCCGTTATAATACCTCAGAAGAAAAAGGGGCAGCATGAAGCCAAGAAAATAAAGCTTATCATACCAGGGCCAGTCATAATGCGAGAAATGCCATACCCGATTCAGCTCAACTGCCCCAATCAAAAACACCTCCAAAGTCACTGTGAGGCCGCATATCCATGCCGCCTGTCTCCTGAAGCCTTTGACATAGTAAAAGACAAGGATATACAGCATGGGCATAATGATCCATCCGCCGATCACTATGGATATCCCAAACAGACAGGCTCCCAGCATGAGCTTTCCCCAAAACCTCAAATGCCTGCTCTCCAGAACAGCCAGCAGCAAAAGACCCAGCAGCAGGTCAAAAATAATATTTTGCCTGTAACCATACAGCTCGTGGAAAAACAGGTAAAACGGCAGCACTGCCACTACACTGAACACTGCCATGCGCATAATATATCCCTTTTTACTGGAAGTGTACCGGAAGCCTTCTGCTATGAAAAAGCACATAATAGGCAGTGTGAGACGTCCGATCACATGCATCACCTGTCCCAGGGGACTCATAAATTCTACGAATCCCCAGGCTGCATGATCACATACCATAGCGCATATGGCAATTAATTTTAACTGTGTACGGTCTAACCCTTTCATAAGAATCCTCTCCAATCTGCTTGTTTCATCAAACTCCCCAACTATAGTATACTACATCTCCATTTTCATAGTAATAGCATTCTATTACAATCTTCCGACAGATAAAATAAAGCAGATAGTACAAATGCTGTCTCAGCCTTGTAATACCTGCTTTTTTTCTTAATTATGCTCCAGCATATTCTCTATAAATATACCATAGCCCTTCGTCGGGTCATTGACAAAAACATGAGTCACCGCACCTACAATCCGCCCATTTTGGAGAATCGGCGAGCCCGACATGCCCTGGACGATGCCTCCGGTCAGGGACAGAAGCTCCGGGTCTGTGATCTGCAGGACAAGTCCCCGGTTCACACTGTCGTTCTCCAGATTTATCTCCAGTATCTCTATCTCATAGCTGCGGGCTTCACCGTCTATGCTGCAGATGATCTGGGCCGGCCCCTTTACGATCTCCTGCTTCAGCCCGATGGAAAGGGCTTCGGAGGTTATGGACTCCCTGACCTGCTCATTGCAGGTTCCAAAGATTCCTTCTGCTGTGTTCTCGGTGATCCTCCCTATGATATTGGCCGCATCGTATTCAATGTAGCCGGTCAGCTCTCCCGGAGAGCCGCTGCTTCCTCTGGTGATCCCGATAATCTCTGTATGATATAGTGTACCCTTCTCCAGTTCCATCAGGGTACTGGTATCCACATCGTTGATTCCGTGTCCCAGGGCTCCGAAACCGGAATCCTCACTGATATAGGTCATGGTTCCCACTCCCTGTGCATTGTCCCTGATCCAGATCCCTATCTTGTAGTCACCGGACTGGCTGGCCTGGGGCTTTACCTTCAGGCTCAGCTCCTCCTCTCCCCGCCGGACGCCAAGTACCATCTCCTGACCCTCGCTGTGTCTCACCTTCTCTGCAAAGTCTGCCTTTCCCTTCACTGCTTCATCGTTGATCTGGGTGATGTAGTCTCCGGACTTTAATACATATTCGGAGGGGGAGAACCTCTGTCCGTCTTCTCCTGTGAACTCTCCCACTCCGATCACCAAAACTCCCTGGGTCTTTACATATATCCCAATGGGAATACCAGCAGGCGTCAGGGTCTTGTCCCGGATCACCTGCACATCCACCGTTTTGAGGGGCAGGATGCCAAACAGCTTCAGATCCAGCACATATTTATCGATCAGATTGGCCTTGATCGTCACCGGCTTTGCCAGATCTATATGAATGCTGTCTTTTGGTATGTTGGATTCCGGCAGGCCGCTGACCTCCATTGCATCCCTGTACAGCCTCCCGGAGGCCGGAACCTGCAGATCCAATGTCTGATCCACTCCTGCCTTTATCCTGATGCTGGAGGGCACCTTCTTCCACAGTATAAAATAACAGGTAAAAACCAGAGCAAGTACCGCTCCCGCCAGTGCCAGGTACAGGAAGCAGCGATACCTGTCTGCCCTGTTTTTTACCCCATCTTTTTTCCCTCTCAAGTCGTCACATCCTTTCACAGCTCAAATGGTAACTGTCCAAAGCCAGGGTCCAGTTACAAAAACAAGGATATCCACTCTGCATTACAGCGGACATCCTTCCTAGTATGTGACAAATCTGCCGGTTTTACTTTAATAATGTTTTGTATTTCCTGCCAATTCTTTCATTTCTTTTGCATTTCGGAGAGCTGCCTCCGTGATTTGCTCTCCTCCCAGCATTCTGGCCAGCTCCTTTAAGCTGTCCTCTTCCTCCAGCCTGTTGATCCTGGTGACAGTCCTCCCGCCCTCAGTTCCCTTCTTAATCAGAAAATGGGCATCCGCCATGGCCGCGATCTGAGGCAGATGAGTGATACAGATAATCTGGCGGTTCCTTCCAAGGATCCCCATTTTCTCAGAAACCTTCCAGGCTGTCCGCCCGCTGATGCCGGTGTCTATTTCATCAAAGATCAGCGTCTCTATCTCATCCCTGTCAGCCAGCACTGTCTTGAAAGCCAGCATGATTCTGGAGAGCTCACCGCCGCTGGCTACCTGGCTGAGGGGCTTCAGCCCCTCTCCCCTGTTTGTGGAAATCATAAATTCCACATCGTCATAGCCGTCAGCGGCAAGCTGCCCCGGCTGGGGAGTGACACGAATTTCAAATTTTATATCCTCAAAATTCAGATCCTGAAGGGCCTGTTTCAGTTTTCCCCCCAGCTCTGCAGCCGCTTTCTTTCTCAGTCCGGACAGCCTGTCAGCCTCTGACTGTAGCCTTTTTTCCAGGCTGGCGATCCTTTCCATGGCTTCCTGACGGTATACCTCATAATTTTCCAATACATCCAGCCTTTCCTCTCCCCGGGCCTTATATGCAGCCACATCCTCCAGGCTTTTTCCATATTTTGACTTCAGATGATTCAAAAGATTCAGCCGGCCCTCTGTCCTGGCAAAATCCTCCTCATCAAATTCCAGTTCCTCCATATACTCTGCTGCCGCCCTGTTAAAATCACTGAGCAGGCTGTCGATATCCAAAAGCTGGGACTCCAGCTCTGCCAGGGCTCCGTCATAAGAAGACACACTCCTCAATTCCCTCAGCGCCCTGGAGATATTTTCCCCGGCACTTTCTCCGCTTCCCTGGCCGGTCAGACGGTACATGGCACCCAGAGCCTCCCTGATCTTTCGTCCATTTAACATTTTTCGGTAAAGCTGCTCCAGCTCCTCATCCTCTCCCGGCACGATACCGGCCTCACCTATCTCCTCTATCTCAAATCTCAAAAGCTCAGCCTCTCTCTGCCTCCCGGATTCATCCTGCTCCCTTTCCTCCAGCTCTCTCTGCAGCCCTGTATACTCACGGTAGCTTTCCTTTATTTCTTTTTTTATGCCGGCCGCCCCGGCACCGGCATAATCATCCAGAATTTCCTTTTGCTTCTTCTTATCCAGCAGAGTCTGGTGCTCATGCTGTCCATGAATGTCGATCAGCACCTCCGCAATCCTCTGAAGCTGCCTGGCCCCCACCGTCTCTCCACAGGCCTTGCAGACGCTTCTGGCAGGCATGATCTTTCTCTGCAGTACAAAGGTGCCATCCTCCTCAGGAAAAAAATCCAGTTCCTTCAGTCTCTCAGCCTGGAATTCATTTAGGGAAAACACCAGCTCGATGAGCGCATAATCAGCTCCCGTACGTATCAGCTCCTTATCTGCCCTGCCTCCCAGTGCCAGGCTCACAGACCCGATGATAACGGACTTTCCGGCTCCTGTTTCTCCCGTCAGGATATTCAGCCCCTCCCGGAAAAACACCTCTTCTTCATCAATCAGTGCCAGATTCTTCACATGTAAACTTTCTAACATTCCTCTACTCCTTATGTGTTCCGGGCAAAAATCTAAACACACAGTTTCTCAAGACTCCATCATCCTGTGGATCTTATCCATGACGAT
>JALESH010000053.1 GCA_022781985.1 Lachnospiraceae bacterium
GGGAAACTGCGCTTTTGCATAGGGGATTTTAGGGACATCGTTTGCTGTATGGGAGAAAACGTTGTCATAGTAACCGTATTTCATCGTAGCTGAACCGTATATTCAGAAATTCTCGTATACAATCGAGTTTTCTTAAAGAGACCCCATTATGGAGTCGTTTTTTTAACCTTATTGCACCGAAATCATATATTGTTGAAGTGAGATTTCCGATTGTAACAGGATGATAACAGCAATCAGACCTTCGAGAGTCAACATTAGCATCCTTCAATCACATGAGCGAAGTTGTTGTAGGAGGCATACCCCATATCCGCAAAATATATTGTAGGGACACCATTGTTCCCGGCAGCATCAATCATCTCGCAGAATGCGGCATACTCGTTTTGTTTTCTGCCGGGCCGGATCACCGGGTTTGTGAACCTCCTGTCAAGGATGGAGCAAAAAGCGTTGATATGGACTTGATTGAAGCCTCTGGTGGACTTGCCGTTAGGCTCAAAAAAGTGTCGGGATCGTTAGGACTTGGGAAAATGTCGACAGCAGAACCATCGCAGGCGGCGTCCTTTCTTGGATCAGCGGCGATTTCATCAATTGCAGCCATAAGTAATGCTTTGATAGCGTCAGCATTTTTTATCATGTGCTTCCTTAATCAGGGGAATGATGAACATATCACCAGCTTTCTGCCTTACACAATCATAAGAGAGGAGGCGCTGGCTGTATTGGGCAAATATCCTGCCGGGGTCTTTTGCCTGTAGAAAAAATAAGTCTGATATGCTAAGATATGATATATTGGACAGAGCGTTTTTTTATTCAATTCAACATTGGGAGATTTGGAAATATTGGGTGTTCAGGGTAGATAAAATGGAAGGCAGCAATATTAACCACGACATTTTCCGGGCCATACATGAGGGAAAATGGATGAAAATAGAATACCGCAATAGGGATGGTCAGGTGACCAAGTACTGGATCGGCATCAGGGATCTGGATAAGAACAGGCGTAGTTTGGCGGTGGAGGGTCTGCATCTGAGTAAATATACCACCGATTCCTATGACTGTATTTACATAGATTCCATCCTGTCCTCCCGGATCGTGGAGGGCTCTTATTGTCCTGTGAATGAGGAACTGTTGGATGATATCTGCATGAATCCCCATGAGTACAGGACGCTGTTTGGCAGCACAGCCAACCTGAAGATTTTGAATTATCTGGAGATGTGCAGCCGCATGGATACTGTTCCCTTTTATTCGGATTTTGAGTTAATCCGTTTTTTGGATAGAGAGAGGCTGCAGGGGGAAGCCTATCAACTCAGCCAGGAGCAGTTCAGGGCCATCGTGAAAAGCTTTCAATATAAAATGGAAGAAAAGCCTCGGCCGGATGGGAAGCTGCTGATCCAGCAGCTTGCCATGAATGTGCTCAGCATAAATACCGAAAAGGGGCTCTATGTGCTGGCTTACAGAAAGCTGTATCTGGATGTGAAGCAGAGAGTGCTGCGTCCGGCTTCGGATATCACCATCTGTACAGAATTTGTGCTGGGTGATACAAAGGAGAATATACGGAAGTACTTGGATGCAGAGGAATATGAGCTGCTGAAGGATTTTGAAAAAAATCAGGAAAGGATCAAAGACTGTGTAGCCAGGCATGCCAGACAGGCTGTGGAGGTGGATGACATGCCCTATATCATAGGGCTGGGAATGGAGGTGGTCCTGGATCTGCATAAGGAGTATCAAGCCATCCTCAGAATGTATCAGAGGCAGGAGGCTCCGATCCCTATCCGGGCCTTTTTCGGGGATCTGGTGAGTCGGCCCAGGAGGAGAAAGGCTTATTCGATTACGTTGGCCAATGCACACATCAATCTGGATCAGCTGCTGGCAATCCATAACGGAATGAAATATCCGGCGGCTTATATCCAGGGGCCGCCCGGTACGGGCAAGACCAATACCATCATCAATACCATTGTGACAGCCTTTTTCAATGAAAGGACGGTTCTGATGACCTCTTACAACAATCACCCTCTCAATGGTGTGTTTGACAAACTGATGAGTATGGAGTACCGGGGAAAGAGGATTCCCTTTCCTGTTCTGAGGCTGGGCAATGCAGAGAAGGTCAGGGAGGCTGTGAAGCATATCAGGGCCATTTATGAACAGGTACAGGGTATACCTGTGTACGAGGCCGCACTGGATAAAAAGAAGGTGGGGCGGATAGAGAGAGCAGGAGAGCTGTCCAATCTTTTGAAAAAATACGAGGAGGTACTGGATTTAAAGGAGCGCAGAGAAACCTTGAAACGACTGATGGAGTATCAGGGACGTATGCAGGTTTCCCTGGATATGCTGCCCTTTCAGGCGGATCTGCAGGGCAGGCAGTTAAGCCAGGTGGAGCAGAGGATCCATGAGGCAGGAGAAATTACGGAGGAGGCTGCGCTGGCCCTGCTGGACTCTGATTTTGAACAGCTGTACCAGTATCTGTATTTTACTTCGGCAAGATATATTAAGAAACTGGACAGCAGCGGATTTGAAGATCTGAGGCGGATTATTTTCGAAGAGCCGGAGGAGGAGCAGGCCGCCGGCTTTTCCAGGTATTTGAGTGATATGGGGAATGTCAGGAAGCTGCAGAAGGTATTTCCGGTGATGATAACCACCTGTATATCTGCCCATAGGCTGGGCGAGCCTGAGCCTATGTTTGACATGGTCATCATGGATGAGGCGAGCCAGTGCAATACGGCAGTTGCCCTGGTGCCTATAATCAGGGGGAAAAATCTGATGCTGGTAGGGGATCCCCAGCAGCTGAATCCCGTCATTCTGCTGGATGAGATGAGCAACGAGAGGCTGCGGAAGAGGTATCGGGTGACAGAGGACTATGATTATCGGAAAAACTCGGTATACAAGACCTTTCTGGCCTGTGACGCAGTGAGCGATGAGGTGCTTCTGCGCAGCCATTATCGCTGCCATGAAAAAATTATCGGCTTCAACAACAGGAAATATTATCATTCCAAGCTGCATATCTGCTCCCGCAGCAGGGAGCCCCGGCCCCTGCTGTATGTGGACGTGAGAAATGGATCCACGGAGATCCGGAACACGGCCCCGGAGGAGGTAGATGCCATCTTAGAGTACGCCATGCAGAACAGAGAAAAGAGCATAGGAGTCATCACCCCTTTTGTCAGCCAGAGGAAGCTGATTGAGGAGGCGGTGCTTAGGGCGGGGCTGGAAAATGTGGCCTGTGGCACGGTACATGCCTTTCAGGGAGATGAAAAGGATATTGTGCTGTTTTCCACGGCTCTTACCGATCAGACCCGGAGCGGAACCTATGAGTGGCTGAAAAATAATAAGGAGCTGATCAATGTGGCCACCTCCCGTGCCAGAGACAGGCTGATCGTGCTTGCAGACTCAGCCAATCTGGCCCGGCTGCATCAGAAGGCAGGGGAGGATGATCTGTACGAACTGGTGAACTATGTGAGTCACAATGGGCAGGTGGAGGTGACACAGAAGAAAACCTCTTCTCGTGCGCTGGGGGTAAAGCCCTTCAGCACAGTCACTGAGGAAGCCTTTCTGGCCGGCCTCACCCATGCCCTGGAGAATATATGGCTGTCTCAGAACCGTTTTGCCATACGAAAAGGAGTGGAGATATCTCAGGTGTTTGAAGAGGGTATCCGCTGTCAGGAGCTGTTTTACTCAGGACGGTTTGACTTTGTGGTGTATGAGCGCCAGGGAGGACAGGAAAAGCCTGTGCTGGCTGTGGAGCTGGACGGCAAGGAGCATTTTGAGGATGAGATAATTAAAAGGCGAGATCAAAGAAAGGAAGAAATCTGCCGTATGCATAATCTGCAGATTATTCGTGTGGAGAATTCCTATGCCAGACGTTACAGTCATATCAAGGAAATTTTGATGAGTTACTTCTCACTGCGGCATTAACCACCACTTGGAAAAGAGAAAGGATATCAACATGGTTAAGGTATCTGTAATCATACCCGTTTATAATGAAGAAAAATATTTATCTCAGTGTCTGGACAGTATCTGCGCCCAGACACTGGAGGAAATAGAGATCATCTGCGTGGATGACGGCTCTGGGGACAGCTCGCCGCAGATTTTGCAGGAGTATGCAGGCAGGGATTCCAGGATCAGGGTGCTGGCCCAGAAGAATCAGTTTGCCGGGGCAGCAAGGAATCACGGCATGAGGTATGCTGCGGGCAAATATCTGTCTTTTCTGGATGGGGATGACTATTTTGAGCCGGATATGCTGAAGAAGATGTATGAGCAGGCGGAAAAAAATCGGGCGGATATCCTCATCTGCGGTTATGCGGAGCACCGGGAGGACAATGGTGAGGTGACTTTGCCCGACCGTTCCTTTGAGAATTTGTTTTTTCAGGAGAAGGAGGTTTTTTCCGGGCAGACCCTGAACTGTGCAGGCATCTTTCAAATCACCAGGGGTTGGGCATGGGATAAGCTGTTTCGGAGGGAATTTGTGGAAGCCTGCGGCTACAGCTTTCCCCGCTTTCGCTCCTCCGAGGACGGTTATTTTGTTTATATGCTGATGTCCAGGGCAGTCAGGATGTCCTATCTGGAGGATGCGCTGGTGACCCACAGGATAAACAATCCGGCCTCCCTGTCCAACACCAAGGAAAAGGATTGGATAAACGGCTTCAGGATGTGGTTTCTCATGAAGGAGGAGCTGCAGAAGCAGGGGCTTTATCAGGTATACGAGCAGAGCTTCCTCAATGAGCTGTCCTACTTCTTATTGTGGTATCTGGAATCCATGAACAGCTTTGAGGCATTTCAGAGCTGCTATGAGTATATCAGCCGGCAGATTGAGCCGGAGTTTGGGATCCTGGCCCATGGGAGAGATTATTATTTTAATAAAGAGGTCTTTGACTGGTATGAACAGGCGCTGAGGATTTCGTTGGCGGAGTATCTGTTTGGGCAGAGGAGGTAATGTGAGATGGGTGCCTGATCCAAGCCGGATCCTTTTGGATGCTATACATTCCATGCCAGCAGCTTCCCCAGAAACTGCTTCAGCTGCCTGGTCTGGGGGCTGGTGAAGAGTTCTGCACTGCCGCCGTATTCCAGAAGATGGCCTTCGCTCAGAAAGGCCGCCTTTTCGCAGGCGTGGCGGGCGAAGCCCATCTCATGGGTGACGATCACCAGCTCCATTCCTTCATTTTTAAGTTCACTGATGATATCTAAAACCTCGCTGGTGTATTCCGGATCCAGGGCACTGGTGGGTTCGTCCAGCAGCAGAAATTTTGGTCTGGCTGCTATCGCCCGGGCGATAGCCACCCGCTGCTGCTGCCCTCCGGACAGCTGGGAGGGACGTTTGTGGATGTCTTCTTTCAGGCCAAAGCGTTCCAGTAGTTCCAGGGCTCTCTGTGCTGCTTCCTGGGAGGCATAGCTATGAACCTGAGTCAGAGGTACGGTGATGTTTTCCAGGGCTGTCATATGACGAAACAGGCCGCCGTGCTGAAAGACAAAGCCGATTTCCTTTCGGTACCTTTGGAGCTGTTCTTCTCCGGAGGGAACGGGAGCCCCGTTTACCCATACCTCTCCGGCAGTGGGCAGGATCAGCCCTCCTAAGATACGAAGCAGGGTGGATTTGCCGCCCCCTGAGGGGCCTATGATGGCAAGGGTGCGGATTTCATCTGCAAAATCCAGAGAGTCCAGAACGGTTCTCCCGTCTTCAAATTTTTTGACAAGGCCTCGGAATTCAATTTTCATAGTAAAATCTCCTTTCCAGTGCCTTGCTTGCCAGGGAGACAGGAAGCGTCAGGCACAGATACAGGATTCCCAGGAAGAAGTAGCCTTCAAAAAGCCGGAAATTAGTGGCTGTGATCTCCCGGATGGTCTGGGTTAGCTCTATCACTGCGATCATGGAAAGCAGGGAGGAATCCTTGATGATGGAAGCCAGCTGGCCGGTCAGGGCGGGCAGTGTCCGTGCCGCAAGCTGGGGAAGGATCACATTGCGGATTGTCTGGACAGGAGTAAAGCCCACTGCCCTGGCAGCTTCCAGCTGGGAGCTGTCGATGGAGAGCAGGCTGCCCCGAATGATTTCGGAAACATAGGCACCTTCAAAGACAGAAAGGATCAGAACCCCGGCCAGGAAGCGGTTATGAATCCCCCAGGCTGTGCCGATGATATAAAAAAACAGGTAAATCTGCATAATCAGAGGGGTTCCCCGGATAAAGGCTACATAGAGGGTACACAGACAGCGGAGAGGCTGTAGGCGGGAGCCCTGTCCCAGAGCACTGAGCACTCCGATCAGGAGGCTGGTGAAGAAGCTGGCCAGGCTCAGCAGCAAGGTCATTCCGAAGCCCTTCAGCAGCCGGATGCGGAAGTCTGCCACAAAGGTAAAGTCCAGGGTGGCCTGGATGGTATGGAGGGAGAGCCAGAAAGCAGCAATGATAAAAAGGCATACCAGCAGCCAGTTCAGAACTGCTGATATCAAAGAAGGCCTTTCGTTTTTCTTCAGAATAAATTTTTTTTTCATATCGGCTCCCATCAATCAAAGTCAAAAAACCAGGTAAAGCCCAATTCCTTAAAAGTTTTCTGTTCTTCTCCCAGATATTTTTCCGAAAGCCGGCCGAAACCGCCCTCGGTTCTGTATTCTGCGATAAAGCTGTTCAACTCCCGAAGCAGTCCGGCATTTCCCTTCTGAACGGCAATGCCCCATTGCTCCGCATCCTGAAAGGGGATGAAGACTGCCTGGGTGGTGTCCTCATGGTTCTTCCAGTTGCGGTACACCGTCAGCTGATCGTAGAGGAAGCCATCCGCCTTGCCTTGGGAAACCTCAGTCACACAGGCGCTTTCGTCAGAAAGGGCAACGATTTCTGCATTCTGCAGATGGTTCTGGGCATAGAGGTAGCCGGTGGATCCGGTCTTGACGGCAACCTTCCGGCCAGATTCATTCAGATCCTCGATAGAGCTGATGCCGGCGTCCTTATTGGCCAGGATGGCCAGACAGGCATTGGCGTAAGGGTCAGAAAAATCAACGGTCTTCTTTCTCTCTTCGGTGATGGTCATGGAGGAGATGACCATATCCGCCTTACCGGTCTGCAGGGAGGGAATCAGGCCGTCCCAGGATATGTTCTCTATCTTCACCTCATATCCGGCATATTCACCAAAGGCTTTGGCCAGATCTACACTGATGCCCGTGGGATTGCCGCTGCTGTCCTTAGTTTCAAAGGGAGGGTAGGCCAACTCCATGGCCACCACCAGTGTTTTTTGATCCGGCTCTGCCGTACCGTCCTTGCTGCCGCAGCCGGTCAGTGCTGTCAGGCCAAGTACGGCGGTCAGTATCAGTGCTCCTGATTTTTTTAGAATCATCATCTTAGTCATGTCTCCTCTCGTAGATTTCATTCTCAGTTCCATAAAGAGATTCTAGCAAATCATTCTGCAAAAAGAAACAGAAAAGCGATTTGTTCCTTATAAAATACAGACAGAAAATCCCGGATAGGCAAGGAGGTTATTGGCATAGATAAATGGATGGGTTATAATCTGGGAGAAAGGAGCAGAGTATGAAAATAATAATATCTCCCGCAAAAAAGATGAATGTAGATACGGATACCTTTGAATGGATGGCCATGCCAAGGTTTCTGGAGAAGACAGAGCAGCTGATGCATTACATAAGATCCTGCAGCTTGGAGCAGTGCCGGCAGATTTGGAAGTGCAGCGATAAAATTGCCGTGCTGAACTACGACAGGTTTCAGCACATGGACTTAAGGCGCAGCCTGACTCCTGCCATCGTATCTTATGAGGGGCTGCAGTATCAGTACATGGCGCCGACTGTTCTGGAGCAGGAAGCCTTGGATTATCTCCAGGGCCATCTGTGCATTCTGTCAGGCTTCTACGGAGTCCTCCGTCCCTTTGACGGAGTAGTCCCCTACCGTCTGGAGATGCAGTCCGGGCTGGGAGGGGAGGAGATCGATTCCCTTTATGAATTCTGGGGAGACCTTCTTTTTCGGAGTGTGACAGAGGAGGGGGAAGGGCTTATCCTGAATCTAGCCTCTAGGGAATACAGCAGATCCATAGAAAGATACCTCAAAGCCCCCGGCGGTCAGGGTATCACCTATATTACCTGTATATTCGGAGAAGAAAAGGAAGGGAGGGTGAAGGAAAAAGGAACCTATGCCAAGATGGCAAGAGGGGAAATGGTTCGTTTTCTTGCAGAGAATCGGATAGAGGATATAGAAAAAGCCAAATCCTTCAACCGCCTGGGCTTTCGATTCAGTGCTTCTCATTCCGATGAAGCGAGATTGGTGTTTCTCCGTTAGGGCGTGTTGGGGAATTATTTTGTAAGGGGAATTCCTTTTACAATCCTGCGGTAGAATTTCCAGATAATGGTTATGGGGAGACTGAGTACAAGAAATGCAGTGGAAAGAATCCCCAAAATTCCGCCGACGATACAAATCAATAAAAGTCCAATGTTCATAATTAACCTCCCAGAGCATTTTGATCTGAATGCTGTTTTCATTTTTATAGATTTATAGAGTAATACTTTTATCCGGGTTTATTATAATATGCAAATTTTCTGTCGGAAAGAGAACAGGGGCTTTCTTAGCAGAATCTTAACTTCCCGAGAGATTCGGGATACAGACTGTGTATGATCGGCAGAATGAATTAACAAAAACTTTGAATTTATTGTAAAGATAGCTTGACATAAATTCTGACATATGCGAATATAGTTTATAAATAAACAGTTTAAATATAAACAGTAAGATTGTGTACTGACAAGAGGGAGAAGACGTGAACAGTGAATTTGAGACCTTGCTTAGCGGACAGTTATTTAAGAAGCTTTATGACAAGAGGTGTGTTCTGATTACGGAAAAGTATGGACTGCACAAGATAGAGATTGAGATCCTGCTTTTTCTGAAAAAGGAGAAGTATGATACAGCCAGGGATATCGTGGAGGCAAAACATTTTTCCAAGGCCCATATTTCTCATGCCATTGAGCATCTGATGGAGCAGGGATATCTGGTGGGACGGATGGATGCTCAGGATAGAAGATGTATTCACCTGAAGCTGACGGAGGAGGCAGAGCCGGTTTGCCAGGAGCTGCTGAAGCTGAGGAAGAGTCTGATGAAGGCAGTCTACAAGGATATTACAGATGAAGAAATGCAGGTATTGAAGCGGGTTGCAAGGAAAGTCGCACACAACATCAATGAGGAACTGATGAATGAAATATAAGGGTGGGTCAGCTCTGCAGGAATGGGAACAGTGACAGAATGTTGACAGAAAGGAGCAGTTAGATGAGAAACAGCAAGAAGGAACAACTGGAAGCCTATACGCAAAAATATGGAAATATCTGTGTGGAGAATAACTGTATAGATATTGAATTGTATGAAAAATATGGGGTGAAGAGAGGGCTCCGGGATAAGAACGGGGAAGGTGTTCTTTCCGGCCTTACCAATATTTCCCTGATTAAATCCCAGGAAATCATCGACGGAAAGAGAGTACCCTGTGAAGGACAGCTGCTCTACCGGGGGTATGATGTGATCGATCTGGTGAGAGGATTTGAGCACAGTGCCAGATACGGCTTTGAAGAAATCGCCTATCTGCTGCTGTTCGGCAGTCTTCCCAATGCCCGGGAGCTGGAGGATTTCAGCGAGAAGCTGGGTATGCTGAGGACGCTGCCCACCAATTTTACAAGGGATGTCATTATGAAGGCTCCCAGTAAGGATATTATGAATTCTCTGACAAAAAGTGTCCTCACGCTTGCCTCCTATGATAAACAGGCAGCAGATCTGAGCATTGACAATGTGCTTCGCCAGTGCATGATGCTGATCAGCGTCTTTCCCATGCTTTCGGTCTATGGCTATCAGGCTTACAATCATTATGAGAGGGATGACAGCCTCTATATCCACAGGCCCGATACGAAGCTCTCTACAGCGGAAAATATCCTGCGCCTGCTTCGCCCGGACATGAGGTATACAGAGCTGGAGGCCAAGGTGCTGGATATTGCTCTGGTACTTCATATGGAGCATGGAGGCGGCAACAATTCCACCTTTACCACCAGGGTGGTGACCTCGTCCGGTTCCGATACCTATTCGGTTATTGCTGCGGCGCTGTCCTCCCTGAAGGGACCCAAGCATGGAGGCGCCAACATCAAGGTGGTAGAGATGATGGCGAACATAAGGAAGAATATTAAGGATATTGAGGATGAGGAAGAGGTAAAGACTTATCTGGAGAAGATGCTGAATAAGGAGGTCTTCGATAAGCGGGGGCTGATCTATGGGATGGGGCATGCAGTATATTCCATTTCCGACCCAAGGGCAACCATTTTTAAGGGATTCGTGGAAAAGCTGGCGGCTGATAAGGGACGGGAGGAGGACTTTAAGCTGTATTCCACCATAGAGCGCCTGGCGCCTCAGGTGATAGGGGACAAGAGGAATATTTATAAGGGCGTCAGTGCAAACGTGGATTTCTACAGTGGATTTGTATACAGCATGCTGGATATTCCCCTGGAGCTTTATACACCCATCTTTGCCATGGCCAGGATCGTGGGCTGGAGCGCCCACCGTCTGGAGGAGCTGATCAATGCGGATAAGATCATACGTCCTGCTTATAAGAGCATCACAGGAGAAAGGGAGTATCGGGAAATAGAAGAAAGAGAGTGACTGGCAGATAATATTGTAGAACAGAAAGGCTGATCGGTTTGAAATTACATGGGACAAAATTTCAGGAAAAATTAAAGGAAACCCTGGCGGCAGTGCTGCCTGTGATCGGTATAGTACTGGTGCTGTGTTTTACCATTGCACCGATTTCCCCCAGTATACTGATGGCATTTTTGATAGGCGCTGTGTTGCTTATTGCAGGAATGATGTTTTTCACGCTGGGTGTGGAGCTTTCCATGACGCCCATGGGAGAAAGGGTAGGAACCTGTATGGCGCAGACGAAGCGTCTGCATATCGTGGTGCTCCTGGCTTTTATCATGGGCTTTATCATCACGGTTTCCGAACCGGATCTGCAGGTGCTGGCAGAACAGGTGCCCTCCATACCCAATATGATACTTATAATGGCGGTGGCCTGCGGAGTTGGCATTTTTCTGGTGGTATCTCAGGTGCGTATGCTTTTCAGCATTGCGCTTCCCCATATGCTGCTCCTGTTTTATGGCATTGTGTTCTTGCTGGCATTGTTCGTGCCGGGGGATTTGCTGGCAGTAGCCTTTGATTCCGGAGGAGTGACCACAGGTCCTATGACGGTACCCTTTATCATGGCATTGGGCGTGGGTGTGGCAGCAGTGCGTAGCGATAGGCATGCGGCAGACGACAGCTTCGGCCTGGTAGCCCTCTGCTCCATCGGTCCCATACTGGCTGTGCTGGTGCTGGGGCTGATCTATCATCCCGGGGGAGGGGACTATGTGCCTGTGGAAATCCCCGATATTGAAAACACAGTTGAGCTGTGGCACCTGTTTGGGGAAGGATTTCCTGAGTATATGCTGGAAATGGCTGTTTCCCTGCTTCCAATCATCCTGTTTTTCGGGATTTTCCAGTTGATTTTCAAGGGAATGCAGAAGAGGACCCTGATCAGGATAGGAGTGGGGTTGGTCTATACATATATCGGCCTGGTATTGTTCATGACAGGTGTGAATGTTGGCTTTATGCCGGCAGGAAACTATCTGGGACAGGTCATTGCCGCCCTGCCCTATCGGTGGATCATCATTCCCATCGGCATGCTGATCGGTTATTTTATCGTACTGGCGGAACCCGCCGTGTTTGTCCTGACCAGGCAGGTAGAGGAGATTACCTCAGGGGCCATATCTTCCAGAGCCATGAGCCTGAGTCTTTCCATAGGCGTAGGGTTATCCTTGGGGCTGGCCATGACCAGGGTGCTGACGGGTATCTCCATCCTGTGGCTTGTGATACCCGGCTATGCCATTGCTCTGGGATTGTCCTTCTTTGTGCCGAAGATCTTTACAGCCATTGCTTTTGACTCCGGCGGTGTGGCCTCCGGCCCGATGACGGCAACCTTTCTTCTGCCCTTTGCAATGGGAGCCTGCACCAGCGTGGGAGGCAATATAGTGACGGATGCCTTCGGAGTAGTGGCTATGGTAGCCATGACACCCCTGATTACCATACAGATATTGGGACTGGTTTACAGGATTCGTACCGGGCATGCGGAGAAAGCGGCTGCATTGGAGCCCCGGGCTGCCTTTGAACTGCTTGGAGACGATGATATTATAGAATTGTAGGAAAGGAGCCGGGCATGAGTAAAGTATATATGATGGTGACCATCATGAACAGAACCATCAGCTCCAGGATGCTGTCCTTCTATAAGGGGCATGAGCTCTCTGTCATGGAAAGCACGCTGGGAGAAGGGACGGCAAACAGCGAGATGCTGGACTATTTTGGATTGGAGGCTACAGAAAAAACGGTGATGTTTTCTGTAGTCACAAAGGAGATGTGGAAGCATCTGAAGCTGGGTCTCCAAAAGGAAATGAAGATCGACGTGCCGGGAACGGGAATCGCATTCATCATTCCTCTTTCCAGCATAGGAGGAAAAAAGGTTCTGCAGTTTCTGACTGCCAACCAGGATTTTGAAAAAGAGGAGGAAACTGCCTTGAAGGATACAGAGAAGGAATTGATCGTGGTGATTTCCAACCAGGGCTACAGCAATGTGGTGATGGATGCAGCCAGAGAAAAGGGGGCCGGCGGAGGCACGGTGATCCGTGCCCGGGGAACAGGAATGGAAAAGGCTGAAAAATTTCTTGGTGTTTCTATTGCGGCCGAAAAGGAAATCATATTTATTGTAACAAAAACAGAAAAGAAGAACGGCATCATGAAAGCGATCATGGATGAAGCCGGGCTGGAAAGCAAGGCTAGGGCAGTTGTTTTCTCACTTCCTGTCACCAGCACTGCAGGACTCCGCCTTCAGGAGGAGGATCTGTCTGCGGAGGATATATAGAAGGTATCTGCCAGCAAAAGCCAGTTGGCACGGAACAGGTTCATGATCTGCCAGTAGCCTACCCCCCGCAGGTTATACTCCTGTACCAGAGTAAATTTTTCTTTCAGGCTGCGTACGTCTTCAAACCAGACCTCATGGGAGATGCCCTCTTTTTCGTAGGTAAAAAAGGGGGACATGGCTACCTGGTCAAATCGGATGGCAGCACTGTTGGCAATGGCGATCTCCACTGCCTCTGTGTTGCTGATGGTGCGGGCTGCGGTAACGCCTCTTTCGTAGGGGAGGGGCCAGTCGTACCCATAGTTGGGAATCCCCAGGTTGATCTTGTGGGCAGGGATCCGTGTGAGGGCGTACTCTACTACCTCCCTTACTTTATTGAGGGGAGCCACGGCCATGGGCGGACCGTAGGTATAGCCCCATTCATATGTCATAAGCAGTACATGATCTGCGGCCTCCCCAAGGAGAGCATAGTCCTTTCCTCCATACAGAAGCCCGGGCTGATCATCAGAGGTCTTTGGTGCCAGGGCAACGGAAACCGGAAAGCCCAGATTATTTACTGCGGCCCGAACGTTTGCCACAAAGTCTGCAAAAGCGATCCTGTCCTCAGCCAGGATATATTCAAAGTCGATATCTACTCCTTCATAGCCTTTCAGGCTGACAGTTTCCAGTAAATTATCTATAAGTGTCTGCTGTATTTCCATATTGTTTACCACAATACTGATTAAATTGTTGTTGAACATGCCGTCTGGGCCAAATGGAGTCAGCGTCAGGATGGGAGCCGTGTTCTGCTCCTTGGCCAGAGAGATCATCCAGGTATCATCCACCTGAGGGGGCAGCAGTTCCCCCTCGGCGCTGAAGCCATAAGAAAAAACAAACAGGTCGTTCAGGTAGGGGAGAGTCTCTGTCAGGGTGAATCTGCGGATAAAAGGGTAGGCATAGCCGCCGGTGGAGATGATCCGCCGTTCTTCCAGGCTATCCCCGGTACTCAGCAGCAGAGCCTGCCCCACAGCCAGCCGATATGGATAGGAGAGTTGGTTGTTGTAGATAATGGAATCGGTGCTGATGCCGTAGGAGGAAGCGATAGAGTCAACGCTGTCCCCGGGCTGTACAGTGTAGATCGTCATGGCAGGGTCCCCGGTCGCTTTTATATACCTATTAATATGCAGCAGCAGGAAAAGTGTGAGCCCAAAGAGTGAGACGATAGCTTGCACGTATATCGGGAATTTGCTATGATATAAAAAAGTGCAGGTTGGAGGTATGGGGACAGAAATGAATTATGGGGAAGCATATAAAAAGCTGGACAGGCATGGACAGCTGCATGTGTTGAAATATTATGATGAGCTGACAGAGGAAGAAAAAACGAAGCTGCTGGCACAGATAGAGGAGCTTGATTTTAGCGTACTGGAGTACTGTAAGAATAACCCTGCAAACAGGAAGGGTATCATTTCCCCATTGGCAGCTATGCAGCTGGAGGATATTGAGAAAAAAAGAGCGCAGTATACTGAGATTGGGTTGGAGGAGATCAAAAGGGGGAGGGTGGCCGCCGTCCTGCTGGCAGGGGGGATGGGGACACGACTGGGTTCGGACGGACCAAAGGGTATGTATGATATAGGTATCACCAGGCCGGTCTATATCTTTCAGCGTTTAGTGGAGAATATGCTGGAGGTGGTGAGACGGGCCGGTGCGTGGTTTCATCTGTTTATTATGACCAGTGACAGAAACCATAAGGTCACCGAAGAATTTTTTGAACAGCATGAATACTTTGGTTATCGTAAGGATTATGTACGGTTCTTTGTTCAGGATATGGTTCCTGCTTCTGATTTTGAGGGGAAGGCCTATCTGGAAGAGAGGTGGAAGATATCTACCTCCCCCAATGGAAACGGCGGCTGGTTTACATCAATGAACAAATGGGGACTTCTGGAGCTGGTCAGAGAGAATGGGATCCAGTGGCTGAATGTGTTTGCAGTGGACAATGTGCTTCAGAGGATCGTAGATCCTGCTTTTGTGGGAGCCACCATAGCCAATCAATGTGTGGCAGGCGCCAAGGTGGTCAGAAAAACCAATCCCGATGAAAAGGTGGGGGTACTCTGCCTGGAGGATGGCCGGCCGTCCATTGTGGAATATTATGAGCTGACCGACGAGATGAAGAAGGCAAAGGACGAAAATGGGGATCCGGCCTACGGCTTTGGTGTGATTCTCAATTATCTTTTCCATGAAAAGGAGCTGGAGAGGATCACGGATGGGCAGCTCCCCCTCCATGTGGTGGAAAAGAAGATTCCCCATATTGATGAAGGGGGGGATCCGGTAGAACCGGAGGTTCCCAACGGCTATAAATATGAAACCCTGGTTCTGGATATGATCCATCAGGTGAGGAATTGTCTGCCCTATGAGGTGGAAAGAGAAAGAGAGTTTGCACCCATTAAAAATGCGGTAGGAGAGGATTCGGTAGAGACGGCACAGAAGCTTTGCCGGGCAAATGGAATAGAACTTTAGATTTAACATTTTGACAGCCAAAAACAACATTATTGTATTGAAAAAAAACGGCCTTGGAGTAAACTGAAATTAACGATCAGTCAACAATAAAGTGGAGGTAGGAAAATGGCGATATTAGTTACCGGCGGTGCAGGTTATATCGGAAGCCACACCGTAGTAGAGCTGCAGAACGCGGGCTATGACGTAGTGGTGGTGGACAATCTGAGCAATTCCAGTGAGAAGTCTCTGGAGCGTGTGGAAAAGATAACAGGAAAGAGGGCTGCATTTTATAAAGCGGATATTCTGGACAGGAAAGCATTGAATGAAATATTTGAAAAGGAAAAGATTGATTCCTGTATACACTTTGCGGGCCTGAAGGCTGTAGGTGAATCCGTGGCCAAGCCCTGGGAATATTATCAGAACAATATCGCAGGAACACTTACGCTGGTGGATGTGATGAGAAACCACGGTGTCAAGAACATCATATTCTCTTCCTCTGCCACAGTATACGGCGATCCTGCCATTATTCCGATTACGGAGGAATGTCCCAAAGGACAGTGTACCAATCCATACGGCTGGACAAAGTCCATGCTGGAACAGATTTTAATGGATATGCAGAAGGCCGATCCGGAATGGAATATCATTATCCTTCGATATTTCAATCCTATCGGTGCTCATAAGAGCGGAACCATCGGGGAGAATCCCAATGGCATCCCCAACAATCTCATGCCCTACATTACCCAGGTGGCGGTGGGTAAGCTGAAAGAGCTGGGCGTATTCGGCAATGACTACGACACACCGGACGGAACCGGAGTAAGGGACTATATTCATGTGGTGGATCTGGCGCTGGGTCACGTGAAAGCGCTGAAAAAGATCCAGGAAAAAGCCGGTTTATGTCTGTACAATCTGGGAACAGGGACTGGATATAGCGTACTGGATATCGTAAAGAATTTTGAGGCAGCAACAGGGGTAAAGATTCCTTATGTGATCAAGGACAGGCGTCCCGGAGATATAGCCACCTGCTATGCCGATGCTGGAAAGGCAAAGGCCGAGCTGGGCTGGGAAGCTCAGTATGGAATCAAGGAAATGTGCGAGGATGCCTGGAGATGGCAGAGCAGCAATCCTAACGGCTACGAAGAATAATATATCCTATATCCGCAGGATAAAAACAGGGCAGGATAAAAAGTGCATCGGCACGGCTGAAATGGGCTGTGTACGGTGCATTTTTATGTGAAAAGACTGCTGTCCGGCAGGCTCCCGGATCATGCTACAAACATGTACATAAACAGGAAGTGGCAGATGCTTCCGGCCATGACGAAGAGATGAAAGACCTCGTGAGAGCCGAAATGGGTATGGCGTGCATTGAAGACAGGAAGCTTCAGTGCGTAGATCACACCTCCCGCCGTGTAGAAGATGCCCCCTGCCAGCAGCCAGAGGAAGGCAGCCGGTCCCAGGGTATTCCACAGGGGGCCGAAGACTGCTGCACAGACCCATCCCATAGCGATATATAATATAGAAGAAAACCATTTGGGGCAGGTGATCCAAAAAGCCTTTATCCCCATACCAATGACCGCGATGCTCCAGACAAGGGTGAGCAGGACATAGCCTGATTTTCCGCCCAGAATGATCAGGCAGACCGGGGTATAGGAGCCGGCGATCAGTACAAAGATCATCATGTGATCAATTTTGCGGAAAATTCTAATGACTCTTTCCGAGGCATTCAGAGAATGATAGGCGGTGCTTGCGCCGTACAGAAGAATCATGCTTGTCATGAAAATGGCCAATGCTGAAAGGCAGGTATGATCCGTGGTTGCTGAAGCTTTGCTCAGCAAAGGGAATGCAGCCCACACAGCCATCAGCATGGCAATAAAATGGGTAAGGGCACTTCCGGGTTCTCTGATTGTTATCTGCATATTTGCCTCCATTCGCAGTGATTACGATGTGAGAGACGGAGAAAACCGGATTTGTCCCTCTTCGTATTATCCTATAGGATTTTTTTGATAAACACAACATGTAGTAATGAAAACTACATATTATATTTTACAATACTACAACCTATTATATGAAATGTCAACTGGAATATGCAAAAAAAGCAGGGATATTATTCCTCGATTATCTGGATTTCCAAATAGTCAAAATCAATTCCTTCTATGAAGTTGTCCTGGGTAAAACGCACCCTGTTGTGCCGACGGAACTCCTGGATGGTGGCATCCAGCCAAATAGGCGCACTGAGGTCGAAACCATGAGTGACTTCATCCAGGGCATGGAAGATTTTGTGTGTCCTGGTATCATCGCTGTCGTCGCAGATGACTGTATCCCTGATCAGACGGTTGTCTTTGAAAATTTTGGCCCATAAACGAAACATAAGCAGAATTCCTTTCTCTGTTCTGATTTAGTCAGGCTATTATAGCATATTTTTCAAGAGGCTGCATATATATGTAAGGTGCGTATTAAGGCAGATAAACGGTTTGCTGTTCATGGCCGAGCAGTAAAGATCTGAAACTTAATAATAAAAACTTTGTGAAAACTGCACATTTTGACAAAAATATGATATAATAAATATGTCAAAAACACCATATTCTAAAGAACAGAGCAGAAAGTGAGAAGCAGATGGAACTAAAAGTAGAACGGGACAGCGATGTGGATAATTGGAAAGAGGTTATATTGGTTTATAATTCTGCACTCAAGCAGATTTCTACCAAGCTGGAAATACTGAATGACGAATTTCAGCATGTACATAGATATAATCCGATAGAGCATATCAAGTCCAGAATCAAGACCTCAGAAAGTATCGTGAAGAAGCTGAAGAGAAACGGTTATGAATCCACGATAGAAAACATGATTAAATATGTAAATGATATTGCAGGCATCAGGGTGATCTGTTCCTTTACATCGGATATTTATGAGATTGCGGAAATGATAAGCAATCAAAGGGATATCCGGGTGATATCTGTGAAGGATTATATTATCAGGCCAAAGCCCAGCGGCTACAAGAGCTATCATATGCTGGTCACGGTGCCGGTCTATCTCTCTGACAGAATCGTGGATACCAAGGTGGAGATACAGATCAGGACGGTTGCAATGGATTTTTGGGCCACGCTGGAGCACAAGATCCATTACAAGTTTGAGGGCAATGCACCGGGCTACATTAAGGCTGAGCTGGTAGAATGTGCCAGGATGGTGTCTGATCTGGATGAGAGGATGCGCTTACTGAACGAAGAGGTACAGTGTCTAAGCCATAAGAAGTGAAGAACAGTAATGTGGAACCGCCCGGGGCAGCCGGGCGGTTCCACATTTGAATGGATAATCCGAAGATAAAATGAGGAGTGCCCGGACATCTTCCGATGCCCGGGCTATTATGAAAAAATTTATCTATATATATGAGGAAAATCGTTGTATCAGCTTCTGCTGTTATGAATTCAGTATAGCAATTATTTATGAATAAACTATGAACAGCATGTAAAAATAAGGTGAATACTGCCAAGTGAATAAGTGTGAAAAAAAAGGAATGAGACAGACTGCACAAAAAAGTTTGGTCTGTTGTAAATGCAGGGGAAAGATGATAAGATATTGTAGTACCATTCAGGCACACACATTTGGAGGAAAGCAGATGGATAATTTTATGGATAAAATTGCAAAGAAGCTCAATTCTCAGGAGGTAATCCGTGCAAATATGGCAGCTGATGCGGCGCAGCTGGAGAAGCTGGAGCAGCAGGTTGCAGAGTATGACGGGTATGTACAGGACATGCGCAGGCTGAATCTGAGAAATGCAGAGAATGAGCAGAAGCTGAAGGCGCTTCTGGAGGCGGGTGAGGGGACCCTGAAGGAGTCCCTGAGCAATTATGAGCAGCAGCTGCAGAGGATTACAGAGGAATGTCTTGCCAAGATACAGGAGATCAGTGAGAGTGAAGCCAGGGGAGAGGCGCAGGAGTTGCTTGGGCAGATCAGGGCTTCGGCCGATGAGCATATGCAGCAGACCACAGAATTGTTCAAGCAGTCCGACGAATTTACACATAGGGAAAACGTGAAGGTCTACCGCAATGTGCAGACCGTTGTGGTAGACGAGCTGGAGAAGCAGAATCTGATGATGACGGAAAATATGCAGGCTCTGGAGGCGGGCAATAAGAAGCTGTTTGTCCTGAATATTGGTGTGCTGATCCTGTCTGCCGCCAGCCTGGGGCTGCTGATTGCCCATCTGACAGGCCTGTTTTAAATCCTGTTTGAATATGCATTCCAGCAATTTTCAGATACATTCCGGGGGAAAGAGAGCATAGCAGAAGGGAGCAGAATATGGGAAAAATAAGTTGGAAACCGGGAAATATGCTCTATCCGCTGCCGGTGGTGCTGGTCACGGCAGCAGACAGGCAGGGAGAGAAAAATGTGTTTACAGTGGCCTGGGCAGGAACCATCTGCAGCGATCCGCCGATGGTTTCTATTTCCGTCAGGCCGGAACGGCATTCTTATCATATGATCAGGGAGACAGGCGGCTTCGTGATCAATATGACTACAGAGAAGCTGGTCAGGGCTGCGGATTACTGTGGAGTGGTAAGCGGCCGGGACGTGGATAAATTTGAACGGATGGGGCTGACGCCACTGAAATCGGATATTGTGGAAGCGCCTCTGCTGCAGGAGAGTCCGGTGAATCTGGAATGTGTGGTAGAGAATGTGGTTCCCCTGGGTACCCATGATATGTTTGTGGCCAGGGTGGCAGCAGTTCATGTGGAAGACAGCCTCCTGGATGAGAAGGATAAATTTCACCTGAATGCCGCGTGTCCTGTTGTATATTCCCATGGCTCCTATATGTCCCTGGGTAAGGAACTGGGAACCTTCGGATACAGTGTGCGAAAGAAAAGGTAACATTTCCTTTACAACTCATATAATTGCTGATAGAATCTATTTATTACAAAAATGTTACAAAAAGGCTTTTAGACAAACAATAAACAGATTGGCAGTACAGATATGAAGAAAATTACCCGGCGTTATAAGCGCCTGCAGTTGAGAATGATCAAGGTGGGAATGTTGGCAGTTATTGTCAGCATATTCTTTATGCCCGGTTATATAAAAATAGAAAAAACCGGAAACAATATTTTTACCGTATTCCTGAATGGTGTGGAAGTGGGAAGGACAGGCAGCAGGAATACAGCGGCAGAATGCCTGAAGGAAGCGCGGCGGATCATTGCCGGTGACGGAGAGGAGCTGGTGCTGGCAGACAGCAGGCTGGAGGTCGAAGGCGAGGAAGTGATCTGGGGACATGTGGATAAGGAAGAGACCGTAGTGGACAATATGGCTGCCGTGCTCGGTGACAGCATCAAGCAGACCCTGCACCGTTCCTATACGGTGAAGATCAACGAATATACGGTGAATCTGGCCAGCAAGGACGAGGTGGTGGAGCTGCTCCGGGCTTCCATCGGCAAATATGACGGTGACGGCAGATATGATGTGAACCTTGCAATGGATGCTGCCAGAGAGCTGAATGTACTGACCGCGGATGTGGTCTCCAGAGAGGAGCAGAAAAAGGAAGAGGCGCAGGCAGAGACATTTTCTTCCGTAGGTGTCTATGAAACCCTGGATGAGATTTTTGATGCAGTAGAGCCGGACAGGGAAAAGGATTTCTCTGATTATGATCTGGGACTGGCTTCCCTGCAGTTCGGAGATGCCGTGGAGGTGGTGGAATCTTATTTGCCCCGGGAGGATCTGACCGTTCTGGAGGATGCGGTCAATGAGGTTACCAAGGATCAGGAGACGAATCAGATCTACGAGGTGGCAGCCGGGGACAGTCTGTCCAGGATCGCCATGGAACATGGCCTCACCGTTGAGAAATTAATTGAAATGAATGAGACCATTGAAAATGAAAATTCTACCATTCGTGTAGGAGATGAGCTTATCATTACTGTGCCGGAGCCGGAGCTGTCGGTAGAGCGTCAGGAGGAGATATACTACGAGGAGAGCTATGAGGCGGATGTGGTATATATCGACAATGACCAGTGGTATACCACGGAGTCTGTGACCAGACAGGAGCCTTCGGCCGGCCACAGGAAGGTTGTGGCACTGGTATCCTACCGCAACGAGATAGAGACAGGGAGGGAGATACTCAAAGAGGAGGTTACTTTTCAGGCGGTACCAAAGATTGTGGAGAGAGGGACCAAAATCCCCCCTACCTATATCAAGCCTATTTCAGGGGGGAGGCTATCCTCGGGATTCGGCAGGAGAAGCAGGCCCACCAAAGGAGCCAGCACCTACCATAAGGGTGTGGATTGGGCCACACCGGTGGGCACTGCAGTCATGGCATCCTCTTCGGGAACGGTAGCCAGGGCCGGCTGGGCAAGCGGGTACGGCTATGTGGTCTATATCAACCACGGTGATGGACGTCAGACCAGATACGGGCATCTGAGCAAGATCCTGGTATCCCCCGGGCAGACGGTATCCCAGGGGCAGAAGATCGCGCTGAGCGGAAATACAGGCGTCAGCTCCGGCCCCCACATCCATTTTGAGATACTGATCAACGGCTCACAGGTGAATCCGCTCAAATATCTGGAGTAAGCCACCATTTACAAATGATTTTTTTATGGTATAATCATTGGATAGAGTCGATATTTTTTGGGTAAATATGATGTACAGATGAGGGTTATAATCATAATTTGAATAGAGGGTACACCATGGAACAATATGCAATTAAAGGTGGGAATCCGTTGGTAGGGGAAGTGGAGATCGGCGGTGCCAAGAATGCGGCACTTGCTATTCTGGCAGCTGCAGCTATGACGGATGAGACTGTAGTAGTAGATAATATGCCGGATGTCCGGGATACAAATGTACTGATCCAGGCTATGGAAAGCATCGGTGTCATTGTAAACAGGCTGGACAGACACAGTGTAAGGATAAATGCATCACAGATTCATGATCTTACAATTGAAGACGATTATATTAAGAAGATCAGGGCTTCCTATTACCTTTTGGGTGCGCTGCTGGGAAAATATAAGAAGGCAGAGGTATCCCTGCCGGGCGGCTGCAACATAGGACTGAGGCCCATTGACCAGCATATCAAAGGCTTCCGTGCACTGGGAGCCGATGTCAGAATCGAGCATGGGCTGATCATTACCGATGCTGAGAAGCTGAAGGGCAACCATATCTATCTGGATGTGGTCTCTGTGGGTGCCACTATAAATGTCATGATGGCGGCAGCCATGGCAGAGGGTAAAACCATCATAGAGAATGCGGCAAAGGAGCCCCATGTGGTGGATCTGGCCAACTTTTTGAACAGTATGGGAGCTGATATTAAGGGGGCGGGGACAGATGTGATCCGTATCATGGGTGTTCCCAGGCTTCACGGAACAGAATACACCATCATACCTGACCAGATAGAGGCGGGAACCTTTATGTTTGCGGCTGCAGTGACAAAGGGGGATGTGACAGTAAAGAATGTGATTCCAAAGCATTTGGAATCCGTCAGTGCCAAGCTGCTGGAGATAGGATGCGAGGTAGAGGAGTCGGATGATGCAGTCCGTGTGGTGGCCTCCAAGCCCCTGACCCACACCCATGTCAAAACCCTTCCCTATCCGGGCTTTCCTACGGATATGCAGCCGCAGATCGTGGTGACGCTGGGACTTTCTGCAGGAACCAGCATAGTGACGGAAAGTATATTTGAGAATCGTTTCAAGTATGTAGATGAGCTTACCCGTATGGGGGCCAATATCAAGGTGGAAGGCAATACAGCCATTATCGACGGAGTAGAAAAGTACACCGGGGCCAGCCTGACTGCTCCGGATCTGCGTGCCGGGGCAGCGCTTGTGATCGCCGGTCTGGCGGGGGAAGGAATTACGGTAGTGGATGATGTGAAATTTATTGAGAGGGGATATGAGGATTTCCATCTCAAGCTGAGAGCCCTGGGGGCACAGATAGATAAAGTGGATACCGAGAGGGATCTGCGTAAGTTCAGATTAAAGGTTGGATGAGGGATATATGGTAATACCCCTTGCGATAGGATGGGTTCCTGTGGCAGGGGGTATTTTTTAAAATAAATGTAGGAATGAACAGAATAATGTGATATGATTGTTCTATATATACGATACTGGAAAAGGAGGGAAGAATGAAAAAAAGAAGAATAAGATTACTGATAGGCGGGCTTATGGCCGCAGGTATGCTGAGTGCCTCTGTGCCCCCTGCCTGGGCAGCAGAAGGGGATTCCGAAGTCATGGTGCGGACTGCGGACATAACGGAGGGTATGCTTGCCCATTATGATTTTGAAGAGGCCAGCGGCACCAGCGTGCCAAACAAACAATCAGCAGCATACACAGCAGCCCTGATGGGAAGCAATGTGTCCGTTGCTGAGGATGCGCTTTTCGGCAGGGTATTAAAATTTTCTGAGGGTACAGATGGGTACATGAATATACCTCAGATTATGAACACCTCAGGAACCAGCTATTCTGTTTCTTTGTGGTACAAATATGAAGCCGGAGCAGGCAGGTCTGAGAATGTGATCCTGCTGCAGCAAAATTCGGGCGGCAGAACTTTTCTTATGCTGACTGCGGACAATAAATACGGCACCTATGTAAATCAGCAGAATGTATACAGCAATCAGACAGTGGATCTGCAGCAATGGCAGTGGGTCATGCTCACCTATGATACAGATGCCAACAAGGTGAAATTTTACATAAACGGAATCCTGGACAGTGAAAAGAGCGCAGGCACTGCGGAAGTAAATGAACTGACGGATTTGATGATCGGAAAGCATAAGAATTCCGCCTGCCTGATGAGAGGCATGGTAGATGAAATCCGGGTGTACAACAAGGTAATCACTGACGCAGAGGCGCAGGCCATCTACCGGGAGAATGCAGGAGTGGTTCTGTATCAAAAGCTTTTAGAGGAAAAAGAGGCAGCCCAGGCTGTATATGATTCTGCCAGAATGGGCACGGAGGAAGCGGAGGCGGCAGCTTTAAGAGCGGCTATTGAGGCGGCGGCAGCTATCACTGCAGAGAATACCTATGGGGAGATTCAGGGGGCCATTGCCGGTCTGGAAGCTGCGGTGACTGCTTATAACCATGCGGCGGGAAATATTCTGGCTATTGATCCTGATACAGTGGAGCGTCAGCTTGAAAGAAGTACCATTGGCATTAACCACAGATATGCCTTCAATGGTTATGGCTCCTTTGACAGTGAGACCATGACTATGAAGGAGGAGTTTACAGAGCTGTACAGGGAAGCCGGCTTTGGCTCCATCCGCTATCCGGGCGGAACCATTTCCAACCTGTTTCAGTGGAAAAACACCATCGGACCAAAGGAGGATAGGGTAAAGCAGATTCATGGCTTTTATAATAACAGCGGTCAGAACGGAATTGCTCCTAATTTTGGGCTGACAGAGGTGGCAAATTTTGCCTATGATGAGGAGATACAGTCTGAAATTGTGTATGTATACGGCTTTGGCCGGGGATCTGCGCAGGATGCGGCGGATCTGGTAGAGTATCTCAATGCCCCGGTGGGCTGCAATCCTAACGGCGGTGTGGCATGGGCTCAGGTCCGCGCTGATAATGGAAGGGTGGAGCCCTATAATGTGCGGCACTTTGAGATAGGCAATGAAAACCAGCAGGCCTTTGGCCAGGGGGCTGATGGCACCACATCCCAGGGATATTGGCTGGACTATGTGGAGGGCGGCTCTGAACGGGGATATGTGCAGGGCGGGCTTGTAAGGGTCACCAATCAATATGCGGTTCAAAAGGATAATTGGAACCGCTCTGTCAGCGGCAGTGACGGCACAGCAAACCAGACCAGGTATATGCGCTATGCCAATCCCAATCCTATGGCCGGGGAGGACGGAAAGACCCTGGCAGAGGATTTTGAGGCAGTGATAAGGGATTCGGTACATATTTATGTCAACCAAGAGGAGTGGACCATCGTAGACAGCCTGGAGGGGCAGCCCGCTGATGCCCGGGCAGTCACTGTGGATTACAGAGACGGTTCCTTTACCTTTGGAGACGGCATCCATGGAAAAATTCCTGAGACCGGGGCGGCTATTACCGTGAGCTACAATGTGCAGCGTGACGGCTTTGTGCAGCTCTCTGAGGCCATGAGGGAGGTGACGGAAGAGATCAATGCCTATCATGAAGCCAACAATATAGACCGTACCGCAGAATGCTATCTCTATTCCAGTTATGAGACGGAGGGCTTTATTCAAAAAATGTCTGAGGGCGGTCATGACGATCTGTGGGACGGCTTTACCATCCATCCCTATTCGGGAACTCCTGCCGGAAGCGGGGCGGAATTCTATGATAATGCCATGCTGCTGGCAGAGCAGAGCGGGATCGGCAAGGTGCAGAGGTTTGTGGATATGCTGCCTGAGGGCAAGGTGCCTGTCATATCCGAATTCGGGATTTTCAGATCCACGAACCCGCTGGTGCGTTCACAGACCCATGCCGTCTATATTGCTAAGGTAATGATGGAATATGTCCGCTTCAACAGCCCCTATATCCAGAAGCACTGCCTGATCGACTGGTACAGTTCCGGTGCAGACTCCCTGGGTCCTACCCAGCAGGCGGTGATTCAGGCCGTGCCCCAGGAGGGTGCCGATACTGCAGCAGGAGAGGGTGAATACAGGTTCTTCTCAACTCCCTCTGCAAAAGTGTTTGAGATGCTGAAGGACGGTATGGGTACCCAGGTGCTGGCCTCCGCCTTCAGCTATGATGACAGGCTTGCCAACGGCACCAGGGCAGTCTCCGCCCTCGCCAGCAGGGATGAGGCCGGAAATATATATGTGAATATTGTAAATACTGACCGTGAGGAGAGCAGGAGAATCTTCATTGATGTGGAGGGGGCAGATCACACCGGCAGGAATATTATTGTGAAGCATCTGGAGGCTCCCGGCTATGATGCTGAGAATACTCTGGAGAATCCTGACAATGTAAGGGTGGTGACAGCGAATATCACTAATCCCGCCCCCCAGGTGGAAATCACCATAAATCCCCATACCTTTACGGTAGTAAAAATAGAAGCAGAAGCTTCAGCAGACGGGGCAGTGCCCTCTGAACCCCGGAGTCTTCTGGCAGAAGCGGGTGACGGACAGGTGGTTTTGAGCTGGACGGCACCTGACCGGGATGGCGGCCATGCTATCACAGGCTATGAGGTCTCCTGTGACGGCGGCGCCACCTGGATGGAGGCAAACGGCACCAACAGACATACCTTCACCGGCCTGGAAAACGGCCGGGAATATACCTTTATGGTGCGGGCAGTCAACAGCATGGGGGCAGGGCCAGAAGCCGCTGCGGCCGCTGTGCCAAAGGCTGAGGTGCCGCCTCCGGAGCCGGCCTTTCCCTTTACGGACCTAGTGCAGGACAATGGCTGGAAGCACACCAGTATCCGATATGTCTGGAAAAACGGAATCATGACCGGCATTACCGGGACCACTGAGTTCCAGCCGGACCGGACACTGAACAGGGCCATGTTTGCTACGGTTCTTTACCGTATGGCGGGAGAGCCGGAGGTGACCTTCAAAGAGAAGTTCAGTGATGTAGAGCCGGGGAAATGGTACAGCAGCGCCATTATCTGGGCAAATGAGAATAAGATCGTAGACGGCTTCCTGGATGGCAGCTACGGCATCAATAAAAACATTACCCGTGAGCAGATCGCCAAGATGCTTTATGAGTATGCCGGAGTGAGGGGCTATGATATCAGTCAGAGCAAGCCTCTGTCAGACTTTACTGACCGGGAGGCAGTAAACGGCTGGGCAGTGAAGTACATGCAGTGGGCAACTGCAGTGGAGATGATCACGGGCAAGCCCAATGACGACAGGGTCACCTACCGGATGGATCCCAAGGGGGATGCTACCAGGGCGGAGTGTGCTGCCATGCTGATGCGCTTTGAAAACAAGTATGAAAAAAGATAAAATAAAAGGATGAAGGAGGACTATAATGAGTTTGGCAAAAAAAACAGGAAAACTATTATCGGCAGTACTGGCCGCTGCCCTGCTGATGCAGTCGGCAGCCCCGGGGACACCGGCAGTAAAGGCCGCCCTGCCGGCGGATGCAGAGCCCAAGGCACAGACGGAGACCGGGGGAACCGATTATCACTTCAGCTCCGTTAGCGGCAATGACAGCAATGACGGAAGCCTGGAGAGGCCCTTCCGGTCCTTGGAAAAGATCCAAGACCTGGAGCTGCAGCCCGGTGACAGGCTGCTGCTGGAAAGAGGCTCTGAGTTTAATGATCAGTGTATCCATCTGGAGAATGTAGGAGATATATCAGGTGCCCCTATTATGATAGAGCCTTATGGAGAGGGGGAGGAAAGGCCCTGCATCAATGCCAACGGAACCGGTGTCTGGTATCAGAGCTATGGTGTGCCTATGCCCAGCCCCACCCACAAGTGGCAGGGAAATGTTTCCTCTGCTATCCTTTTGACGGATGTGGAAAATATCGAGATCAGAGGGCTGGAGATTACCAACTGGGTAGAAACGGAAGAGGGAGGACTGGAATTTAAGGATCCCAATGTGATGAACCGTACGGGGGTTGCCGGAGTGGCAAAAAACAGGGGAACGCTGGATCACATCGTGCTGGAGGATCTCTATGTCCATGATGTTAAAGGTAATATCATAGATAAGCATATGCTCAATGGAGGCATCTATTTCGGCAGCTTCCTGCCGGATGGGGTGGAGTCAAATACCACTGCCATTGCAGAGGAGGATATCCCCAGATATGATGATCTGGTTATTGAGGGCTGTCATGTAGAGAATGTAAGCCGTTGGGGGATTGCGGCAGCATATACTGCCTACCATAACAAGATGCAGAGCCTGACGGCCATTCCCGATGAGATCAGCAGGCAATGGGGCAGCACAAATGTCATCATGCGGAATAATTATGTGAAGGATGTGGGAGGCGACGGCATCACGCCCATGCATTGCTTCAGGCCCATCGTAGAATACAATGTGTGCCAGGGTGGAGGAAAATATATCCGCGAGGATCTTTTCCCCAACACCAATCATAGGGTGGCAGCAGGCGTCTGGCCCTGGAAATGTAAGGATGCTTTGTTCCGGAGAAATGAATGCTTTGACATGCAAAATTATCTGCATGGCAATAATGATGCCCAGGCCTGGGATGCTGACTCCGGGGACGGAACTATTTACGAATATAATTACAGCCACGGCAATTCGGGAGGAGCTGTCATGTTTTGTGCCGGGCAGGCCTACAAAAGTACCTTCCGTTACAATATCAGCCAGAATGACGAACGTGGAATGCTCTGTATACCAGGCAACCCGGATGCCCATGTTTACAACAATACCTTCTATATTAAGGAAGGTGTGAATATTATACCCAATGACTTTAAGAACGGAGTGGCCAAGGTAGAGAATAATATTTTCTATTATGCAGGAAGC
>JALESH010000079.1 GCA_022781985.1 Lachnospiraceae bacterium
CAATTTATCGCCAAGTTTTTCTTCTTGTGTTTGACTTAAAGCCCAGCTAATTATTTCTGGCTGAATATTCACATTCACTGCTGGCATAGCACTACCTCCTTCCAATCAAACTTTTCTAATGTAATTATATCAAAAAAATCAGTTTTGCACCAACTTTCTCAAAAAAAATCCCACTACCTACATTTCTGTAAATAGTGGGACGAAAATCTTATATTAGCATACAAACCTCTACATCAATATCATTCCATTGATTATGCCGTAGGTATGCACCATAACTTTTTCTATATTCTTTTGCTTTCTCAAAATCCAGCTTTACACTAAATAAATAGCATTCGCCTACTTTTGAGCAATAGCCGCCTGTGCTGCCGCCAATCTTGCAATAGGCACCCGGAAGGGCGAGCAGGAAACATAGTTAAGCCCTATCCTATGGCAAAATTCCACGCTTGAGGGATCACCGCCATGCTCTCCGCAGATTCCCAGCTTCAGATCCGGCCTGGATGCCCTGCCTCTTTCTGCAGCCATCTTCACCAGCTGTCCTACCCCGTTTTGGTCCAGCCTTGAAAAGGGATCTGATTCGTAAATTTTACTCTTAAAATAGGTAGCCAGAAACTTGCTGGCATCGTCCCTTGAGAATCCAAAGGTCATCTGTGTCAAGTCGTTGGTACCGAAGGAAAAAAACTCTGCTTCCTCCGCTATTTCGTCAGCCAAAAGAGCAGCCCTGGGAATCTCAATCATCGTTCCGATATGATAGCTTATGTCAGAGCCCTTTTCCTGCTTGACCGCTTCTGCCGTTTCCACCACAACATCCTTGACATATTTCAGTTCCTTTTTATCACCCACTAAGGGAATCATAATCTCCGGTACGATGTCATAGCCCTTCTCTTCCTTTACTTCGATGGCAGCTTCCATCACTGCCCTGGTCTGCATTCTGGCAATCTCCGGGTAAGTAACGGACAGACGGCAGCCTCTGTGGCCCATCATAGGATTGAATTCGTGCAAAGTATCGCAAGCGGCCCTTACTCTCTCCACGGAGATATCCATATCCTTTGCCAGCTCTTCCATATCCTTTTCCTCTGTAGGTACGAACTCATGAAGCGGGGGATCCAAAAAACGAATCGTTACCGGTCGTCCTTCCATCACCTCATATAAGCGCTTGAAATCTCCCTTCTGAAAGGGAATCAATTCCTTCAGAGCAGCCTCCCTTGCCTCTTCCGTTTCAGACAGTATCATCTTCCTCATCTTAGGAATACGGTTTGGCTCAAAGAACATATGCTCTGTCCTGCAGAGTCCGATACCCTCTGCGCCCAGCTTGATTGCATTAGCCGCATCTGCCGGTGTATCTGCATTCGTTCGCACCTGAAGGGTACGGAACTCATCGGCCCAGGCCATGATACGCCTGAAATTTCCTGTAATTCCCGCCTCCACAGTTTCAATATCACCCTTGTAAATCTTTCCGGTAGAACCATCCAGAGAGATATAATCTCCCTCCCCAAACCTGCAGTCTCCCAGGCTGAAGGTCTTCAGCTCCTCATTGATGGTGATATCGCCGCAGCCCGAAACACAGCAGGTTCCCATTCCCCGGGCTACCACCGCCGCATGGGAGGTCATACCACCTCTCACCGTGAGAATACCCTCAGCTGCATGCATTCCTTCAATATCCTCAGGAGAGGTTTCCAGACGTACCAGTATTACCCTCTCTCCCTTTTCGTGTGCTCTTACCGCATCTTCCGCATTGAAATAAACCCTGCCTGCTGCAGCGCCTGGAGATGCGGGCAGACCCTGGCCGATGACCTCACCTTTTTTCAGTGCATCTGCGTCAAAATTAGGATGAAGGAGCTGATCCAGCGACTTGGCCTCTATCCTGCAAACGGCCTCCTCAGGAGTAATCATCCCTTCATCCACCAGATCACAGGCGATCTGAAGGGCAGCAGCAGCCGTACGCTTTCCATTACGGGTCTGCAGGAAAAAGAGCTTGCCTTCCTCTATGGTGAATTCCATATCCTGCATGTCTCTGTAGTGCGTTTCCAGCTTATTTGCAATTTGAATAAACTGCCCATAGCATTCCGGCAGATCCTCCTGCAGCTTTGTAATCGGCTGAGGAGTACGGATACCTGCAACTACATCCTCACCCTGGGCATTAATCAGATATTCTCCGTATATTCCTTTCATGCCGGTGGCAGGATTTCTGGTAAATGCCACACCGGTACCGGATGTATTTCCCATATTTCCGAATACCATTGCCTGTACGTTAACTGCGGTTCCCCAATCCCCGGGAATATCATTCATACGGCGGTATACAATGGCTCTGTCGTTATCCCAGGAACGAAACACAGCCTTTACTGCTTCCATCAGCTGAACCCTTGGCTCCTGTGGGAAATCACTTCCTATTTTCTCTTTATAGATCTCTTTAAATCTTGCGATTACCTCTTTCAGATCCTCTGCTGTGAGATCCGTATCAAAGGCAATTCCCTTACTTTCCTTGATTTCATCCAGAATTCTTTCAAAGGAGGACTTTGGAATCTCCATGACCACATCGGAAAACATCTGGATAAATCTCCTGTATGAGTCATAGGCAAATCTGGCATTTCCCGTTTTTTTTGCAAATCCCTCCACCGCCGCATCAGTCAGACCCAGATTGAGGATCGTATCCATCATACCCGGCATAGATGCCCTAGCACCGGATCGGACAGAGACCAGCAAAGGATTTTCCATATCACCGAATTTTCTGCCTTGCTTCTGTTCCAGCTTTTCCAACGCTTCAAAAATCTGAGTCTGGATCTCATCGGCAACCAGTCTTCCCTGATCATAGTAGTCTGTACAGGCCTCTGTTGTTACCGTAAATCCCTGGGGTATAGGCAGTCCCAGCCGGGTCATCTCTGCAAGATTGGCCCCCTTGCCTCCCAAAAGATTCTTCATATCAGCATTTCCTTCTTCAAACAAATATACCCATTTCTTCATGCTCGACTCATGCTCCTTCCATTTTCCTATACAAAACAGCAATATTAATTATTTCCTAATTATAGCATATTGCCGGAGCTTTTGTCACTATCTGGATAAAAACCATACAAATTCACCAAACCTATATTCTGTCATTCTTTATCTGGTACGCCCGGTTGTATCATACTCAATTTTCATTTCGTATTACAACGGCCGTGATAACCGGCTGCTCCTCCGCCGGTATGGTTCCGTTATTGTCGATGGGCTTTGCCGTCCCACAGATTGTATCAACAATATCCATCCCCTCCGTTACATATCCGAACACTGCATACTGGCCGTCAAGAAATGTACTGTCCTCATGCACAATAAAAAACTGGGAGCTGGCACTGTTATAATCATTGGAACGTGCCATGGAAACAGCCCCTCTTGTATGGGAAAGGTCATTTTTATAACCATTGGCCGAAAACTCCCCCACAATGCTTTCCTCTGCTCCCCCTGTTCCGTTGCCGTTGGGATCGCCGCCCTGCATCATAAAGCCTTCCATGATCCGATGGAAAGTCAGCCCATCATAAAAACCGCTTTCTGCCAGCTTCACAAAATTCTCTGTAGTAATAGGCGCAGCTTTCTCATCCAGCTTAATGGTAACAGTGCCATAGTTGCGAATTTCAATATCTGCATATGTTCCCCCTGTTCCTCCGGAGCCAAATGCAGAAAAAAGTCCCGCTCCAACAAGGAAGCATACTGCCAATGCTACCGCAGCAGCCAACACTGTCTGTCTTTTCTTGTTCTGCCCAGCAGGCTCTGCAGTCCCGCCAGCCACTCCTCGGCCCATTGTTTTATGCTGTCCCCCGGCAGCTCTTTTCACTTTACTTGACATTCTTTTCCGCCCTTCTTATTTATTTTATATTGTTATTTGACAGCAGCAATATCCTATCTCCAGCCCGCTATAAATAATCAGAAAAAACAGAAAAATCAAGAGCCTGTCCCAGACAAACCCTTGACCCTCCTGATCCGGCAGCTTTTAATCCACTGCAATGATTTCTTTTTTGTTATAGGATCCACATTTTTTGCATACTCTGTGGGGCATCATCAATGAGCCGCACTTGCTGCATTTTACCAATGTAGGAGCACTCATTTTCCAGTTTGCTCTTCTCCTATCTCTTCTTCCTTTGGAAGATTTATTCTTGGGACAAATGGACATTGCTACACCTCCTTATTCGCATCAAAAATATCTTTAATCCTTGCCATCCTTGGATCAGGTATAAATGTGTCACAACCACATTTTCCCTCATTCAAGTCAGCTCCACACTGCATGCATATTCCCTTACAGTCCGGCCTGCATAAAACCTTTACTGGCAAGTTCAGAAAACACTCATTTTGAATCAATCTCTCTACATCCAGCTGATAACCGTCCATAAAGTTCTGGTCATCATCCTCTGCATCTTCTGTATGCTCATCCGGTCCGATGATCTGTCTTGCAAAGTCCAGCGCCACCTTTTTTGATACGGGCTTCAGGCACCGGTCACAGTTCATCGCAAATGTGAGCTCCATCCTGCCCTGAACAGACGCCTTGTTTATTCCAAGATTCGACAAAGTAAGTGTCAGCGGTGTCTTCTTCTCTACAGTAAAGACTCCCATCCGGCAGCTCAGCTGCAAGAGCTCTGTTTCCACATGCTTTTCCACTACTTTTCCCTCTGACGTCAACACATCGGTAAGGTTGATTAACATAGCTGACTCCTTTTATTTTCACACCCTACCAATTATACTCATGCTGCACCTTTTTGTCAAGCTGTATATGAAAACTAATTGCCCATATCCATAACCGCCCCAATAAAAAGTGGTGTATATGTCTCACAGTCCACGATCATATATAGGAAGGGGCGGTTCAGATATACCTCCTTTGGCTCTGTGGGAGAAGCTCCGGCTGCCACCTCCGTCAGGGCAGCAGCCCCTGCTCTGGTTCCTTCCGTGTCCACCTGGATGAAGGTCTTATGGAGAACCCGGCTTATGCAGAGATTACCCTCCTTGAAAGAACCGATTCCTGAAAAATCTGCATTTTCCATCTCAAAGGCCCGGGTCATCCCCATGGCCATCAGGATTTCCCCCATTTCCACACTGTATTCACACTGGAATCTGGGGATTCTTGTACGCACCTCCGTCTCCTGTGCGCCAGCCAGCAGCTTCTTCAGCCCTTCCCCGGTCAGGGAGGACGCATAATCCGATAGGTCCGTACCTTCATGGGGCAGCAGGGCCGCAAAAGCATACTTGCCCTCCGAATAATCTTTCATAAAGCCTGTTGCCCGCTCATCCTCCAGGAAACTGTATTCTTCCGAATACATCAGCTCTGCTGCCTGCTCTGTTCCATCCTCCCTTGTGAAGACTCCCTCACTGACCTGGTGGTCATAATAGATCCTCTCCCACTGCGCCTCAAAGGTCAGGGCATTGATTAAATACATCACCGCCTCCCGGGAAGCCTCTCCCATTATCTCTTTGATCATGCCGTGGGTGTTTTCACTGACCCAATCATTGACAGCCTTTACCGCAGCATCGTCAAAAACCGCCCGGAACACCTCCCCATCGTACCAGTCCATGGCAGCCTGAAGGAAATCCTCCTCCACGGCCAGGCTGGCATCTTCTCTAAACCAGACAGAATTGGCTGTTCTGACCTGATACCGCTCTCCCTCAGGCAGATTCTTTCTATAGACATACAGAGACGCATTCAAACGGTCTATGGGCAGTCCTATTACCTCCTCCATCTGTGACAGTGTCTCTCCCCTGGCCCCATTAGCCGCCATGCCCAGCACCAGTGCTGCAGACAAGGGAGATATCAGTGTGTTTTTCCCCTCTTCCAGACTCTTCTGAAACAGTCTCACTCCAAAATCTGCAAGAGCCTCCATCTCACCCTCTGCTGCCTGCGGTTCCTCTGTTGCGGTATCTCCTTTCAGCCCGGCTGTCAGCTCCTGTATCTGCGACCCGGCCTTTTCTTCTTCCGGCAGCTCCTTTTCCTCCCCTGAAGCCTTCCCACAACCTGTGAGACAGAATAAGGCTGTCAGGGACAGTAAAATACCAAGGGCTGCCATTCTGCTTCGTTTTCTCATCATGATAACCATGCTCCTCCTTCCGCTGTGATCCCCATCAGCAGCTATGCTGCTATTCTATCACATCCTATATCAAAATAACAGTCAGCATAACTTCCGAATGTGAATTGTGATTTTCTGCCGGATATGTTATAATACCAAAATAGCAGTCTGATCAGCAGATAACGATTGGAGAAAAAGATGAAGGTAAATGAATCAGCAGAAAACTATCTGGAAACCATTTTAATACTGAGCAAGTCCCATCCTGTTGTCCGTTCCGTAGATGTGGCTGAGGAGCTGGGCTTTAAAAAATCCAGTGTCAGCGTTGCCATGAAAAATCTACGGGAAAAGGGCCATATTACCGTAACCAGGGAGGGCTTCATCTATCTCACCGAATCCGGCCAGGCCATCGCCGATATGATATTTGAAAGGCATGAGTTTCTCACCGAATGGCTGGCAGGCCTGGGGGTGGACAGAAAAACCGCCTCAGAGGACGCCTGCCGCATTGAGCATGTGATCAGTGCCGAAAGCTTTGAGGCCATTAAAAGATACGCCAAAACAGCTAGCAAATCAGAGCGTGTTTGAAAATTGCTTTTTACGCATATATGCCGCGAAGTGGGACGTACATATTGCTGGAATGAATTTCAAACACGCTCCGGCCGCCAACAATCTGAACATCCATTCTTCAGCCTCCCTGCACAAGGCCCTTCCGCTGAAAAGCCGGGAAAAGCTGCTCTTTCTTAATTTTTACTTATTTTTTTCTCACTCTCCTTGTACTTCTCCCCTTCTTATGCTATGGTGAAAGCAATACAAAGGAGGCGTGATATGAAAAAAAGAATCTACTTTATTCTATTCTTATTTTATTTCCCGGTACTGGGCTTCATCCTGCATCTGAACGGTGTTTTCACAGGTAAAATTTCCTCTTATGAAAACCTCTTTATCAACATAGCCTTTCTCCTGCTGATCGGCATCCTGTTCATTCTTTCCGCCTTCAGCTTTGCCAGGCTGAACCGATGCACGGACATCCTTTCTGCCGCCACAGACTCCATCTATGAAAGCTACAAAGAAACCGGCACCTGTCTCTGGGAGGAATATAAGGACAGGGAAGAGGCCTTCGGTCATCCCGTCCTGGATCAGGCATTCAACAGGTACCGCATAAGGATGAAAAGCTATTACAGCAAATGGGGCTTGCGTCAGACCTGTGATCTGGAGGAATATATCAACGAAGACCTGCTGGATCAGATCGGAGCCTCCCACTATAATTCCAGTCTCTCAGGCACTATGACAGGTCTTGGTATCCTAGGCACCTTCCTTGGCCTTTCCCTGGGCCTGAGTGCCTTTTCCGGTGACGATATCTTCACGATCGCTGATAACGTGGGGCCTCTGCTTGGAGGCATGAAGGTGGCCTTTCACACTTCCATCTACGGCATCCTTTTTTCTTTGATATTTACCTTTGTCTACCGCAGCATCATGACCTGCTCCTATGAAATCCTGTCGGATTTTCTACTGTGCTACCGGGAATGCGTGATGCCCCCTGCGGCAGATACTCGCGAAACAGCTGGAGCCATGCTGGTTTATCAGGCCAACATGGCCAATTCCATGAAAGATATCCAGAAGCTTCTGCAGGGTCAGGCAATAGAACAGACCCAGGGACTGGAGCGGATCGTGCAGGAATTCACCCACAGGCTTTCCCTCAGCATGGGAGCAGACTTTGAGAAGCTGGGACAGGCCCTGACCACCGCCTGCGAATCCCAGGCTTATTATTCCCAAAACTATCAGACCATGGAAGCCACCACAAGAGAGCTGCTGGAGGCCAACCGCATCCTGCTGCAGACGCTGGACCATACCATGCAGCGTCAGGAAATGTTTTCCAAGGAGCTGGCCCAACAGCAGCAGCAGCTTTCTGCCGCCTGCAATACTTTAAATGAGGAAATCAGCAATCAGCTGTACACCTTTGACCAAATGAGGAATCTATATGAAAAATAACCGTAAGAACAGGGATGCATTTAAGGAACACAGCTTCTGGCAGTCCTACTCCGATATGATGGCCGCCTTGCTGCTGACCTTCGTATTGATAATAGCCATTACTCTTTCCATCTACCGACAAAAAACCAGTGATCTGGAGCAGACCAGGGTGGAACTGGATCGATCCAGGTCAGAGCTGGAGCAATCCGCCGCCGACCTGGAAAGGTATCAGGCAGAAATAGAAAAATCCAATCAGGAGCTGGAGCGCTCCCTCACAGAGCTGCAGGAGGCCAATGCCTACTCTCAGATGACCCAGACAGAGCTGCAGAATGCCTACGCTGAGATCGAAAGTGCCAGAGCCCAGCTCGACAGTGCCTATTCTGAGGTGGACAGTGCCAGGGCAGAGCTGGCTGCCACCAAAAGCGAGCTGCAGGATATCGTGGGGATCAGGACGGACATCATACAGGAGCTGCAGAACACCTTCAGCAACTCATCCATGCAGGTGGATCCCCAGACCGGCTCCATCACCTTTTCCTCTGATGTACTCTTTCGTTATAACAGCGCAAAGCTGACCACGGAAAGCCAGGCTGTGCTGAAGGAGATCATCCCCCTCTATCTGGCTGTGCTCCTGCAGGACAGCTACCGCCCTTATATCGCCGAGATCATCATTGAGGGACATACGGATACAGATGGCAGCTACCAGGGCAATATGGAGCTTTCCTACAACAGGGCCAATGCAGTCGCTGTGTTCTGCCAGGACTCAAAAAACGGCCTCACCACACAGAAAATCCAGCAGCTCAGAGAGCTGCTCACCGTAAACGGACGCTCCTACAGTGATCCTGTCTATCAGGCAGGCTCTTCCGATATTGATATGGCGGCCTCCAGGAGGGTAGAAATAAAGTTCCGTCTCAGAGAGGATGAGATGATCAATAAAATTACGGAAATTCTCAATCAGGAGTAAAGGCTGTCCCAGTGCAGACAGGCAGCCCCTCCCTTCTGCGGATGGCGGCAGCATCCTCCGCCGCCATCCGGTGCCTTCCATTGCCGGAGGATGCTTTATGGACTTTTATTTCATCCTTTCAGGCTTTTTATCTCTTCCTCTGTCAATTCTCTCCAGTCTCCCGGTTTCAGTCCTTCATCCAACACCAGAGAACCCATGGCTATCCTTTTTAAATAGCTCACCCTGTTTCCTACTGCCAGCAGCATCCGTTTGACCTGATGGAATTTTCCCTCTGTTATGGCCAGATGAATGCTCCTCTCACCTGTCTTCTCTACTTTTGCAGGCTGCGTAAGCCTTCCCTCTCCGATGTCTACGCCTTCCTCCAGCCGGCTGATATCCTGTTCGGACAAAGGCAGCTCCAGCTCACAATAATAAACCTTCTCCACATGCTTTCTGGGAGATAGGAGCCTATGGGCCAATTCACCATCATTGGTCATAAGCAGCAGCCCTTCCGTATCCTTATCCAGGCGCCCTGCCGGAAACAAATCCACATGCCCTGTTTCCTTCAAAAGGTCCGTAACCGTCTGACAGCTCCTGTCCCTGGTTGCAGACACCACCCCTGCCGGCTTATTGAGCATGTAGTAAGCATGCTTTTGATATTTCAGAACCTCTCCGCAGTACTCGACCCGGTCCTGCTCCTCCTCTATCTTGGCCTCAGGCCTGCAGACTGTTTCCCCATTTACTTTTACCATCCCCTGTCTGATACAGCCCTTCACCTGACTCCGGCTGCCTATATTCCTGTCACACAAAAATTTATCCAGACGCTGCATCCTATACCTCCTCCAGTCACCGCTTCTATTTTTTTTCTGTTTTCATATATTGTAATGTAAACCTGATTGGCTGAAAAAAAATGGAAAATAAAAATAAAATCTTTATCCTCTCATCGCTCTCCCTCATACTGATTTGTCTGCTCCTGACCCATCCTCAGGACAGCCTCACGCTCTCACTGTCAGGCCTGCAGCTATGGCTCAATAAAATGATTCCCGCACTGCTGCCCTTTATGATACTGTCAGGAATCATGGTGCGCCTGAACCTGACAGAGCACTTTGTAAAACTCTTGAGCCCTATTCTCACACCCCTGCTACAGATCAATCTTAATGGTATCTATGTGATGGTGATGGGGTTTCTATGTGGTTTTCCCATGGGTGCAAAGGTCATCGCCGATCTCTACTCTGCCGGCAGGCTGTCCAAAAAGGAAGCCTCCTTCCTCCTCAGCTTCTGCAACAGCATTGGCCCTGTTTATTTCGTCAGCTTTGTCCTTCCCACCCTGGGTTTATCACGGAAGCTCCCCTATATTCTGGGCATGTATGCCCTGCCCTTTTGCTATGGCATCTTTTTAAGATACACTCTGTACCGGAGTGCCTTTTCCTACAGCATCCATCCCCGGCTCCCTGACCACCGGCTGAAAAAAATTCTGTCTGCTGCCGAAGCCTCTGCCCGCATCTCCCTTCTGGATGCCCTGGATGACTCCATCCTGTCCGGGCTGTACAGCATCGCCAAGCTGGGCGGCTATATGATACTGTTTAATATTCTCAATCTGCTTCCCCAGGCTTTCCTTCCCGGCCATCACAGGGCAGGCCCTGATCCGGGAGCCGCCGTGGGATGCTTTCTGGAAATCACCGGAGGCATCAGCCGTATTGGGGACAGCAGTCCGCTGACCGTTCTGCTCCTCCTCCCCTTTGGCGGACTCTCCTGCATCGCCCAGACCTACAGCATGATAAAAAATACCGATCTTTCTCTGCAGCACTATATCCTCCACAAAATCGTTCTGACGGGCCTGACCGGATTGTATTACTTCCTCTGGTATCTGCTCTTTCCCTCTACCTTTCTGCTGTAAGAAAAGATCTGCACCATAAAAACCGGTCTCGTCATTACAGGCGAAACCGGTTCTTTCACAATGCTTTACTTTATTTTCATGAAAGCCCATTGGGATCCGACAGATCACCGTCTCCGTCATCGGACATTTCCAGCAGTCCATCCTCACCCTGAGGCTGCAGTTCCTCCCTGTTGCTGCGGATAATCTCTATATACCCATTCATATTATTGATAAAGCTTTCATAATGTGCTGCAGTCATATTTACTGTCTGGGTCATGAGATTCTCCAGATTTGCCAGCATCTCATCCATATACTGGGTAGCCGCCATCCTCATGTTGTTAGCCTGGATCGTGGCATCGTCCAGAATCTCCTGTGCCTGCTGGCTGGCAAGGGTCACCACCTCATTGGCATGGGCATATGCCTGCTGCATGATCTCATGCTCATTAATCAGTTCACTGGTATGTACACTGGCCTCATTGATCAGAGCCTCTGCCTTGGCTCTGGCATCATTGAGTATGGCTTCCTTATTATTGATGATTTTCTGATAGCGCTTGATCTCCTCCGGAGTCTTCATTCGAAGCTCTCTCAGCAAATCATCTATTTCCTCTTTGTCTACAGTAATTTTTGTATTGGAAAACGCCTGATACTTACAACTGTCTATGTAATCCTCAATCTCATCAATTATCTGTTCTATCTTACTGCTCATATACTAGTCTCCCATTATCATGATAGCGTCTATTTTCAACGGCATGATCCATGTCCGTATTTTTCATAAATCCTCTCCGCCACAAAAGCCGGCACACACATGGAAATATCCCCATGAAACCTGGCGATCTCCTTTACACTGCTGGAGCTCAGATAGGCGTATTCCAGGCTGGTAGTAAGAAACATGGTATCCAGCTCACCGTTTGACAGTTTACTGTTGGTCTGGGCAAGCTGCAACTCATATTCAAAATCTGTGATGGCCCGGAGCCCCCGGATTGCAACATGCACATCCTTCTTTTTGGCATAATCGATCAGCAAACCGCTGAAACAATCTATTTTTACATTAGGCAGATCCTTCGTGGCTTCCTCCAATATCTTAACACGTTCCTCCACAGAAAACAATGGAGACTTTAGATGATTATTCAACACACTCACTGTCAATTCGTCAAAAATATCCGACGCTCGACGGATGATATCCAGATGTCCATAGGTTACCGGGTCAAAGCTCCCGGGATAGACAGCAGCCTTCACGCATCATTCCTCCTGTCTCTTCAAAAAAATATGCTTATTGGTTTTATATCGTTTCTCTCTGGTCATGCGGTACCCTGATTTCTCCGCAAAGGAAAAATCCTTTTCCAGAGCAGCCTCTATTATAATCAGGGTATCTGCGGTGACATAGGCTCTGCCAGCCAAAGCCTGCAGCACCCTCTCTTCATATCCTGCCTGGTAGGGAGGATCCATATAAATCAGGTGAACCTCCTTTTCCCGTATCAGGGACAGAGCGGCGGTCACATCCTGTTCAAGCAGGGTAGCCCTGTCTGTAAATCCTGTAAAATCAAGATTCCGACGGATACAGGCAGAAGCCTTTTTCCCATTTTCAACAAAGTACGCATGTCTGGCTCCCCGGCTGAGAGCCTCGATCCCTATTCCGCCGCTTCCGCTGAACAGATCAACGAATACGCTGCCCGGCACAGCGGTCTGCAGCATGTTAAACAGGGTTTCCTTGATCCGGTCGGTGGTAGGTCTGGTGTCCAGCCCTTCCGGCGTCTTTAACGGAAGGCTTCTGGCCGTTCCTGCAATTACTCTCATCGTTCTATATCCAACCTTTCTCAATCATCTTACCTATATGGTCAATTCCCAATCCGGGAGCACAGCTTTTTAAAGCTTTACCCTGACTCCCTTGGTATCTCTTTTTCCCAGCTTCAGCCTGCCGGCCTCCATCTGCTTTCCCTTATATTCTACCATAGCCTGCTCCGGTGCGCTCCCCAGATAGCAGACAGCTTCTATATAGTCCCTGCTACCCAGCTTCATGCCCCGGACACCGATAGCCCCCTTCTTTTTCTCCGGAATCTCATCCAGGGAAAACCGGAGCACATACCCCTCCGCCGTACCCAGCACAATCTGACACTGGTCTTTCAGAAGAACTACGGAAACCACCTCGTCTCCCTCCTGCAGCCTGGTGGCTCCGACTGTCCGCTTGGTTACATCAAATTGCCCCCCATCTACAATCTTGAGCATGGCCATCCTGGTAGCAAAGATCACCCTGTAAAGATTCAGCTGTGATTGACTGGTGACGAGCACAATGCTTTCCTTTTCCGAGCTGTAATTACTCACATTGTCAAGAGGTATCCCTTTATCCCTGAACTTTCCGAAGGGAAGGTCAGCCACCTTAATGGTATGAAGCTGTCCCATGTTGGTAAAGATACAGATTCGTCCCGTATTTCTGGCCGGGAAAACATATTTGTTCTCAGAATCAGCCGCTTCCTTATTTCTCTCATAGGCGGCAGTGTCGATGGTCCTGACATAGCCGAAACGGTCTACCAGGCACATCACTTCCATCTCCTCCAGCTTCTTCTCCTCGTATACCGCCTCTTCCCCATTTTCCACCAGGGTTCTTCTGGTCCTGCCATACTCTCTCCTGATGGCCTCCAGCTCATTCATGATGACCTGTGCCATAGCATCCCGGTGCTCCAGGATATCCTCATAGCGGTAAATATTGGCCATAGTCTCTTCATGCTCTTTGATCAGGGCCTCCAGCTCCAGCCCGATCAATTTATACAGCCGCATCTCCAGTATGGCCACGGCCTGCTTCTCGGAAAACCGAAGCTGCTCTGCCATGACTTGGGACTCTTTGGATTTGAATCGGATCCCCTGGGTTCTGCCCTCCACCAGACAAGCCTTGGCCATGGCCCTGTCCCGGCTGCCCCGGAGGATCTCAATAATCAGGTCTATCACATTGCAGGCCTTGATCAGGCCTTCCTGTATCTCCCGGCGCTCCAGCTCCTTTTCCAACAGGGTTCTGTACTTTCTCCCGGCCACCTCAAACTGAAAATCCACACTGGCCTCTATGATCTGCTTTAATCCCATGGTCTCCGGCCTGCCATCTGCGATAGCAAGCATATTGACACCGAAGGTATCCTCCAGACGGGTCTTTTTATACAGCAGATTCTTAAAATTTTCCACATCTGCATCCTTTCTCAGCTCAATGACGATACGGATGCCTGCCTTGGAGGATTGGTTGGAGATATCCACGATATCCTGGGTCTTCCTGGACTCTGCCAGGGCTGCCACATCTGAGAGAAACTTCCCGATATTTGCCCCCACCATGGGATAGGGAATCTCAGTAATGACCAGATTGGTTCTGCCACCCTTAGCCTTCTCGGTTTCCACCCTGCCCCGGACTTTTATCCTGCCGCTCCCCGTCTCATAGATATGCAGCAGCTCATCCTTATTGATGACAATGCCACCGGTAGGAAAATCAGGACCTTTTATGTATTTCATGAGCTCACGGGTGGTAATAGAGGGATCCCGCATATAGGCCTTGACCCCGTCGATTACCTCGGCCAGATTGTGGGGCGGAATGCTGGTGGCCATGCCAACGGCGATACCCTCAGCCCCATTGATAAGCAGATTGGGAACCTTTACCGGAAGTACGGAAGGCTCTCTTTCCGTCTCATCAAAATTGGGCACAAAATCCACTACGTTTTTATCCAGATCGGCCAGAAAGGCTTCCTGAGTGATTTTCTGCAGCCGAGCCTCCGTATAACGCATGGCTGCCGCTCCGTCCCCCTCGATATTCCCGAAGTTGCCGTGCCCGTCTACCAGAGGCATTCCCTTCTTGAAATCCTGTGTCATCACCACCAGCGCTTCATAGATAGAGCTGTCCCCGTGGGGATGATACTTTCCCATGGTGTCTCCCACGATACGGGCACTCTTTCGGTAGGGCCGGTCATAGCGAATCCCCAACTCATACATGTCGTACAGGGTCCTGCGCTGTACCGGCTTTAGCCCATCCCTCACATCCGGCAATGCCCTTGCAATGATAACACTCATGGCATAGTCAATATATGATTTCTGCATCACCTCCGAGTATTCTGTTTTGATGATTCTGCTATCCTCCATGCAGCCTGTCCCTCCGACTTCTTATTTTATGTACGATGCTCTGCATCCTATATATCCAGCTCTGCATCCACAGCATGCTCGTAGATGAAGGCCTTTCTGGGTGGCACCTCAGTACCCATGAGCATTTCCGTTACCTCCGAAGCCATCCTTGCATCCTCGATCTCCACCTGCTTCAGCAGCCTGGTCTCCGGATCCAAGGTGGTCTCCCACAGCTGATCCGCATCCATCTCTCCCAGCCCCTTGTACCTCTGCAGGGTAAAGGGCCCCTTATGGCGTTTCCGATAACGCTCCAATGCCTTATCATCATAGAGGTATTCCTCCTTTCCCCTGGAAGGCATGGCCTTATACAGGGGAGGCATGGCAATATAGACATGACCCTCATAGATCAGCTCAGGCATAAAACGGTAAAACAAGGTAAGCAGCAGGGTGGAGATATGGGCCCCGTCCACATCCGCATCGGCCATAATGATGATTTTATCGTAGCGCAGCTTTGAAATATCAAAATCATTTCCATAGCCCTCGGAAAAGCCGCAGCCGAAAGCATTGATCATAGACTTGATCTCCGCATTGGCCAGCACCTTGTCTATACTGGCCTTCTCCACATTCAAAATCTTTCCGCGGATGGGAAGGATGGCCTGAAACCTTCTGTTCCGTGCCGTCTTGGCGCTTCCCCCTGCAGAGTCTCCCTCCACGATAAAGATCTCACACTGGGAGGCATCCCTGGACTCACAGTTGGCCAGTTTGCCATTGGAATCAAAAGAAAACTTCTGCTTGGTCAGCATATTGGTTTTGGCCTTTTCCTCTGATTTCCTGATCTTGGCCGCTTTTTCGGCACAGCCAATGATATTTTTCAGCGTTTCCAGGTTCCGGTCAAAATAACGGACAATCTCCTCTCCCGTCACCTTGCCAACTGCCCTGGCCGCATCCTGATTGTCCAGCTTGGTCTTGGTCTGCCCCTCAAAACGAGGATCCGGATGCTTAATGGAAACAACTGCAGTCATCCCGTTGCGCACATCTGCTCCGGTGAAGTTGGCATCCTTTTCCTTTAAAATATTCAGCTCCCTGGCATAGGTATTGATCACATTGGTGAAAACCGTCTTAAAACCGGTGAGGTGGGTTCCCCCCTCCGCATTGTAAATGTTGTTGCAGAAGCCCAGCACGTTCTCATGGAATTCATTCACATACTGAAAGGCCACCTCTACAGCTATACCCTCACTTTCTCCCCTCAGGGAGATCACATCATGAACAGCTCCCTTTGTCTTGTTCATATCCTTCACAAAACCGATCAGTCCCTCCGGCTCGTGATATTCCGCCTGCTCCGCCGGTGTCTTTCTCCTGTCCTCGAAGAGAATGGTCAGGGCCGGGTTCAGATAGGCAGTCTCGTGGAGACGACTCTTGACATCCTCCTCCTTAAACCTGGTCTTGTCAAAAATAGTATCATCCGGCAGGAAATTGACGACAGTCCCCGTCCCCCTTGCCTTTCCCACTGCCGGCAGAAGGCCGTCCTGCAGCTCTACCACCGGATTTCCCCTCTCATATCTGTCCTCGTAGAGAAAGCCTCCGCTTTTGACCCTTACGGTAAGCCGGGCGGAAAGGGCGTTTACAACCGATGATCCCACCCCATGCAGGCCTCCGCTGGTCTTGTAGGCCGTGTTGTCAAATTTTCCCCCTGCATGCAGGGTGGTAAAAACCAGACGCTCCGCACTGATTCCCTTCTCATGCATCCCGACCGGGATGCCCCTGCCGTTATCCTCTATGGTAGCAGAGCCGTCTGCCTCCAGCGTGACCCGTATCCTGTCACAGAAGCCGGCCAGATGCTCATCCACTGCATTGTCCACGATTTCATAGATCAGATGATTGAGTCCCTTGGTGGACACGCTCCCTATGTACATCCCCGGCCTTTTTCTGACCGCCTCCAATCCCTCCAGAACCGTTATACTGGAGGCACCGTAGTTATCCGCCTTCGCCATCTCTTCCATCCTTTCTGAATCAAAAAAATAATTTTCAGGAAAACACAAACTGTAGTATAGCACAGATTTACAGGATTGGAAAGAAAGGGCTGGACTGTTACGAAAAAATCCCACTACCTGCAGCTTCGCAAATAGTGGGATGAATATTATTTCACCAGTGCCAGGGTCTCTCTGGCGATAGCAAGCTCTTCATTGGTAGGCACTACCAGTACCTTGGATACAGAGCCGGGAACAGATATCACCACGTCCTCTCCCCGCTTTGTATTTTTCTCCTCATCCAGCTCAATGCCCAGATAAGCACAGATCATCCTGCGCAGGATAGGGCTGTTCTCACCCACCCCTGCGGTAAAGGAAATGGCATCCACACCGCCCATCTCTGCAGTATAGGCTCCGATGTATTTCACTACCCGCAGCGCAAAGGCCTTAAGTGCCCTGACACAGTCCTCATTTCCCGCTTCAAAGGCATCCTCGATATCCCTGAAATCAGAAGAAAATCCATCGGAAAGTCCCAGCACACCGGACTGCTTATTCAGAATATTCATGATTTCATCAATGCTCAGCTTCTCCTTGTGGGCCAGAAATTCCACAATAGCAGGATCGATGTCACCGGATCTGGTTCCCATGATCAACCCCTCCAGAGGAGTAAGGCCCATGGAGGTATCCACACATTTTCCGTTTTTAACGGCTGAAATGCTGGCACCGTTGCCCAGGTGGCATACGATAATCTTCAGATCTTCATATTTTTCTCCCAGAACCTCGGCAGTCCTTGCCGATACAAAGGAGTGGCTGGTTCCGTGAAAGCCATATCTTCTCACACGGTATTTTTTGTAATACTCGTAAGGAATGCCGTACAGATAAGCCTCTTCCGGCATGGTCTGATGGAACGCAGTGTCAAACACGGCTACCATGGGAGTACCCGGCATCAGTTCCTGGCAGGCCGCGATGCCCAGCAGATTGGCCGGATTGTGCAGGGGAGCCAGCTCGTTGCAGCTCTCAATGGCACTGATCACCTCGTCGGTAATCAGTGTAGAGGAGGCAAACTTATCCCCTCCATGAACGATACGGTGGCCCACGGCCCCGATTTCATCCAGGGATTTCACAACTCCGGCATTCTCACCGGTCAGGGCCTCCAGCATCTGCTTAATGGCCTGTGTGTGATCCTGCATTTCCACTTCAGTGATCTGCTTCTCTCCCCCTGCAGGCGTATATACCAGACGGCTTCCGTCGATGCCGATCCTCTCACAGAGTCCCTTTGCAATCAATGCTTCACTGACAGTATCAATGAGCTGGAACTTCAAGGATGAGCTGCCACAGTTTATAACCAAAATCTTCATTTATATTTCCTCCATTATTTTATATATGTAAATGATACATCAATCCTCCTATGCAAGCTGTGCCTGCACTGCCGTAAGGGCTACTACACCTACGATATCCTCCCAGGAGCAGCCTCTGGAAAGATCATTTACCGGCTTTGCAATCCCCTGAAGCATAGGGCCGTAGGCCTCTGCCTTAGCCAGTCTCTGTACCAGCTTGTAGCCGATGTTGCCGCAGTCCAGGTTGGGAAAGATCAGTACGTTGGCCTTGCCTGCCACTTCACTGCCGGGTGCCTTGGATTTTGCTACCTGAGGGACTATGGCCGCATCCGTCTGCAGCTCTCCGTCCAATGTAAGATGAGGATACTGTTCATGGGCAATCCTGGTTGCCTCTGCCACCTTGTCCACCAGGGGATGGCTGGCACTGCCCTTGGTGGAATGGGACAGCATGGCAATGATGGGCTTGGCATCCACAAGCTGCTTAAAGCTCTTGGCACTGGAATCTGCAATGGCTGCCAGCTCCTCTGCGGTAGGATCCTGATTCAGTCCGCAGTCTGCAAAAAGAAAGGTTCCATTCTCTCCGTATTCACAGTCCGGCACGTCCAAAATAAAGAAACCGGACACCAGCTTCACACCAGGAGCTGTCTTTAAGATCTGCAGTGCAGGCCTCAGGGTATCTGCGGTGGCATGACAGGCACCGGCTACCATTCCGTCCGCATCATTGGCCTTTACCATCACCACGCCAAAGGTCAGGTTGTCGGTCAGAAGGAGCTCCCTGGCCTTCTCCGGGGTCATGCCCTTTGCCTTTCTCGTTTCGTAAAGCAGCTCCACATATCCGTCCAATTTATCCGTTTGCCTGGGGTTTACGATCCTTGCCTTGCTCAGATCCACCTCCAGCCATCCGGCTCCGTCCATGATCTTTTCTTCATTTCCGATCAAAATGATGTCAGCCAGGTCTTCCTCCAGGATATGTGCGGCCGCAATCAATGTTCTTTTGTCTGTGGTCTCGGGCAAGACGATGGCCTTCTTGTCACTTCTTGCCTTCTTTTTAATAATGTCTATATAGGACATAGCAACTCTCCTTTCCTTGTGATACCTTCTCTGAATATGTATCCCGATACAAAAATTATACAGAATTTACATATGCCACACAAGGGAAAAAACTCATAAAACCTTGTAAAAATTGTGCAAAATTGAGTACAAAAGACAAAGCCTGATATAATAGTATATGCATTAGGACGAAACCCTCCCGGCACCCTGCCGTCCATCCATTGCAGAACCCTTTCAATCATGATAATATCCATATATGAATATGCAAGAAGTATTTGAGGAGAAGCTATGAAGATCACAGGCATTATCGCAGAATACAATCCCTTCCACAACGGGCACGCCTACCATCTCAGACAGGCGAAGGAAATATCCGGTGCAGACTTCTGCCTGGTAGTCATGGGCGGAGACTTTATGCAGAGAGGTACTCCTGCCATCATAGATAAATATGCCCGCACCCGGATGGCGCTTTCAGGCGGTGCCGACCTTGTGCTGGAGCTGCCTCTCTATTATGCTGCAGGCAGCGCGGAATTTTTTGCCATGGGGGCGGTCTCCCTTTTGGACAGACTGGGTGCCGTGGATTCCCTGTGCTTCGGCAGTGAATGGGGCAGTCTTTCCCTGCTCTCTCAAATCGCTGCCCTGCTGACCAGGGAGCCGGAGGAATACCGTCTGGCACTGCAGGAGGGCTTGAAAAAGGGCCTTTCCTTCCCTCTGGCCAGAAGCCTGGCACTGCAGCAGAGCCTGCCCGGTTCCTCCGGTCTTCAGGCTGTCCTCTCCACTCCCAACAATATCCTGGGCATAGAATATCTGAAGGCTCTGCAAAGGAGGCACAGCAGCATCTCTCCCTGCACCATAAGCCGGATCGGCAGCGGCTACCACGCTGCCGCCCTTTCCTCCGGTGATGATACCTTCAGCTCTGCCTCCGCCATCCGCAGAAGCATCCATGACCCGGCGGCCATTCGGAGCCATGTTCCCCCGGCTGTCTATGAGATTCTGCAAAAGGCCAGACAGAAAACCTTTCCCATAAGCAGCAAGGACTTTTCCCTGCTGCTCAGGTACCGGCTGCTGACAGAGGCCGAAAAGGGCTGTGCCGGTTATCTGGATATGCCCCCCGGCCTAGCCGGGAAGATCAGAAAGCATTTCAACCAGTTCCGGGATTTTGAGCAGTTTGCCGGCCTACTCAAATCCAAGGAGCTGACCTATTCCCGTATATGCCGCAGCCTGCTCCATATCCTGCTGGACATGACAGAAGAGGATATGGCTGCCTTCCGGAGGGAGGATTATGTCTTTTATGCCCGTATTCTGGGCTTTCGCCGCTCCTCCCTTAAGCTGCTGCAGGTTTTAAAGCAAAATACCTCCATCCCGCTCATATCCAAGCTGGCCGATGCTTCCTCCTATCTGACCGGAACAGGGCTGACCATGCTGAAAAAGGATATAGAGGCAGCCCATATTTATGAGTCCGTGGTTTCCTCCAAATATGGGCTGCCCTTTGCCAACGAATATTCCAGGGAGCTGGTCATCCTGGAGGAACCGCCTATGCCGTGACCTCCTCAAACTGGGAGCGGTAAAGCTCCGCATAGAAGCCGTTCCGGTCCAATAGCTGCTGATGACTGCCCTGCTCGATGATGTCACCGTCCTTCATCACCAGGATCAGATCCGCATCCCGAATGGTAGAGAGCCGATGGGCTATGACGAAACTGGTTCTTCCCTTCATCAGATTACCCATGGCCTTCTGTATCCTGGCCTCCGTCCTGGTATCCACAGAACTGGTAGCCTCATCCAGAATCATGATGGGGCTGTCTGAAAGGATTGCTCTGGCAATGGTGAGAAGCTGCCTCTGCCCCTGGGATACGTTGCTGGCATCCTCATTCAGCTCCATCTGATAGCCGCCCGGCAGGGTCTGGATAAAATGATGGGCATGGGCTGCCTTGGCAGCAGCGATGACCTCTTCGTCAGTGGCCTCCAGCCTGCCGTAGCGGATATTCTCCATGATGGTTCCCTTAAACAGCCATGTTTCCTGAAGCACCATGCCAAAGTTTTCCCTCAGCTCCATTCTGTCAAACTCCCTGATATCCTGCCCGTCCACCCGGATGCTTCCGGAATTCACATCATAAAAACGCATCAGCAGTTTTACCATGGTGGTCTTTCCGGCACCGGTAGGACCTACGATAGCAACCATCTGTCCCGGCTCTACCTGACTGCAAAAATCGTGGATGATGATCTTTTCCGGATCGTAGCCGAAATGCACATGCTCGAAGCTGACCCTTCCCTCCACCTTCCCGGGACGTACCGGCTCCTCCGGCCCGGCCTCCTCTTCCTCCTCGGCCAGGAACTCAAAGACCCTCTCCGCCGCAGCGGCCATGGACTGAAGCATATTGGAAACCTGAGCCACCATGGTGATGGGCTGGGTAAAATTTTTAACATATTGGATAAAGGCCTGGATGTCTCCCACCTCGATCACTCCCCGGATGGCAAGCAGGCTGCCGCTGACTGCCACTGCCACATAGCCCAGATTCCCAACAAACATCATGATGGGATGCATCATCCCCGACAGAAACTGAGACTTCCAGGCAGATTCATAGAGCACCGCATTGGTCTCGTTAAACTCTTCCAGGGACTGCTTTTCCCGATTAAATACCCTGACAATGTTATGGCCGCTGTAGACCTCCTCTATCTGTCCGTTGATCCTGCCAAGATACTTCTGCTGGGCCACAAAATATTTCTGGGAAAATCTGACCACTATGCCGATCAGGACAGCAGATACCGGAAGGATGACCAAGGCGATGAGGGTCATGACAGGACTGATACTGAGCATCATGATCAGGATGCCCAGGATGGTAGTCACTGAGGTAATGAGCTGGGTCACGCTCTGGTTCAGGCTCTGTCCCAGGGTATCCACATCATTGGTGATCCTGGAAAGCACCTCCCCCACCGTCCTGGATTCAAAATATTTCATGGGCATCCTATGGATTTTATCCGATATCTCCCTTCTCAGGCGGTAGCAGAGCTTCTGGGAGATCCCCGTCATAATCATCCCCTGTATAAAAGACAGGCAGGCACTGATCAGATAAACAATCAGCAAAAACAGGAGAATCCGGGCAATCTTCCCGAAATCAATCCCCCCGGTTCCCGCCACCTTTCCCATCAAGCCATGAAAGATCTCCGTAGTGGCCTTGCTCAGTATCTTTGGCCCTACAATGCTGAAAGCGGTGCCTCCCACTGCAAATAAAACAACTGCAAGCAATGCATACCGATAAGCCCCCATATATCGGAAAAGCTTCCCTGTGGTTCCCCTGAAGTCCCTGGCCTTCTCGCCCGGCATCATACCGCCCGGCCCATGCCCCGGATGGGGCATTTTTCCATGGGCCCCTCTGTGCTCCTGCTCTCTCATACTATGCCCTGCCTCCTTTCAGCTCTGCCTCAGATAACTGGGAACCTGCGATTTCCTGATACTCGGCACAGGAACGCAGCAACTCCTCATGGGTTCCCATCCCTGCAATACGTCCGTCGTCCAGCACAAGGATCCGGTCGGCATGGAGGATAGTGCTGATCCTCTGTGCCACAATGATAACTGTGGCATCGGACAGCTTTTCATTCAGGGCCTTCCTGAGAATCACATCCGTCCTGTAATCCAGGGCCGAAAAGCTGTCGTCAAAGATACAGATTCTTGGATGCTTTGCGATCGCCCTTGCAATGGACAGTCTCTGCTTCTGGCCCCCGGATACATTGGTTCCTCCCTGGGAAATCTCCTCTTGAAACCTCTTGGGCTTGCTGTCAATAAATTCCATGGCCTGTGCGATCCGGGCTGCCTCCTCCATATCCTCTCCGGTAATAAAATCACCGGCAAACCTGATATTGGATTCTATGCTTCCGGAGAAAAGAACTCCCTTCTGGGGCACATAGCCCAGCAGCTCATGGAGCCTGTGTTGAGACAGACTTCTGATATCCACCCCATCTATGGTGATCCTGCCCTCTGTCACATCATAGAAGCGGGGAATCAGACGCACCAGAGTGGATTTGCCGCAGCCCGTACTGCCTATGATTGCCGTGGTCTCGCCCGGGCAGGCGGTAAAATCAATATTTTCCAGCACATTCCCCTCCGCCCCCGGATAGCGGAAGCTGACATTTTCAAACCGTACCTCTCCCCTGGCATCACGCACTCTCTCATCCTCTGTTTCTTCCTGATCCCTGATGGAGCATTCCAGCTCCAATACCTCTTCGATCCGTTCTGCAGCCACACCGGCACGGGGCAGCATGACGGATATCATAGTCAGCATCAGAAAAGAAATGACAATCTGCATGGTATATGTAATGAAGGCCAGCATATCGCCCACCTGCAGATTTCCCATATCCACTCCCTTTGCCCCGAACCAGAGGATCATCACCGTCACCAGATTCATGATCAGGGTCATGGCCGGCATCATAATCGTCATCACCCGGCTGGTGAAAAGCTGGGTCTTCATCAACTCCCTGCTGGCCTTGTCAAAACGCTTTTCCTCAAATTTTTCACGACTGAATGCGCGGATCACCGACAGTCCTGTCAGAATCTCCCTGGATACCAGATTCAATCTGTCCACCAGTGACTGCATGACCTTGAATTTGGGCATTGCCAGCCACATCAGCACCCCTACCAGAAGCATAATGGCCGCCACTGCCACTGCAATGATCCACGCCATACCTGTTTTGGTTCCGAGCACCTTCAGCACGCCTCCCAACCCTACAATAGGGGCATACAGCACCATTCGCAGAAGCATCACCATAACCATCTGCATCTGTTGGATGTCGTTGGTACTTCTGGTGATCAGGGAAGCAGTGGAGAACCGGTCCATTTCCGCATCTGAAAAAGAGATCACCCGGGAAAAAAGCTGCCCTCTTAAATCCCGGCTCATTTTTGCTGAGGTTCTGGCGGCCAGAAGCCCCGCCAAGATAGACGCTGCCATCATGATGACAGTGAACAGGAGCATCCTGCTCCCTTTATTCAACAGATAGTCTGTCTGCACAGAGGCCAGATCCACACCCATAGCCTGATATTCTGCTTTCACAAAGGCTACGGCCATCTGGGCTGTCATAGACTCACTCCCACTCCCGTATTTCTCCAGGACATCTTCCCCATACTGCAGGATCTGCTCCCTGGAGAGCTCACCCCTTTTCAGCATTTCCTTCAGCGTAGGAAGCTGAACCTCCTCCTGCGCGGAGACAGCCGACAGGATTACCATGGGAATGCCCATTTTTTTATCCAGCCGCCCGATCTCCTCCTCCGACTCCAGGATCAGATCATAGTTTCCCTCCTCATTCCGGGTGTAGGCAGCCTCCAGAGCTGATGCCTCCTGCTCTGTCATAAACAGCGCAAGGTTTTCCATCGTCTCGCTGCGCAGGGTCAGGGGAACTGCATTTTCAATCCCCGCCTGTCCGATCCCCACATCCACGATATCCGCCGTATACTGGGGCAGGGCCAGGTCACAGTATGCCTGAAGCATCAAAAGTATGATGATCGCTGCTACTGCTGCCTTCGACTCTCCCAGATATTTTAAGACTTTAAACATCTTAACAGCCAGCCTCCTTTCCATGCTTTGGATAAACATTTCAAATATATCATCTTACATGACATATTTCAACGGCAATTCATCGCATTTTTAAACTGACTCCGGGCTTGGGGAGCCATGTGGCATAAAATATTATTTTTTTATAAATTGGCCAATAATAAATGACAAAACGAGGAAATAGACTTAATATAACCCTTGTGCTTATATTTTTATCTTTTGCTCATACCCAAAATCTGGTTATGGAAAATATTTATGAAAAAGAGGTATAAATCCATGGAAAAAACCTGTCATTCAACAAAAACTGTTAAAATGTCTTCTCCGGGCAGGCTCCTTCTGCAGCTGGCGCAGGGAGCCCTGATCGGCCTTGGCTCAGTACTTCCCGGCATATCCGGGGGTGTACTGAGTGTGGTATTCGGCATTTACAAAACCATCATGGAACTCCTGGCCAACCCCCTTGCAAACTTTAAGACCCATGTTCCCAAGCTGCTTCCCTACGTGGCAGGTGCTGCCGTAGGCTTTCTGGGAGTTGCCAGGCTGCTGGCCTACGTACTGGAGAAATATCCCGCTCCCTCTGTCTGCCTCTTCATCGGCTTGATCACAGGCATGCTCCCCTCCCTGTGGAAAGAAGCCGGAGAACAGGGCCGAAGCAAGGGTTCCTGGATTTCCCTTTTGCTTGCATCGGTGTTTCTCTTCGTTCTGCTGATTGCACTGAAGACCTCCTCTGTGGCAATCACGCCCAATTTTGCCTGGTATGTTTTCTGCGGTTTCTGTCTGGCCCTGAGCGTGATCGCTCCGGGAATGAGCTTTTCCACCCTGCTGATGCCCCTGGGACTATATACCCCCTTTGTAGATGGGATCGGAAGCCTCTCCCTGCCCATATTGATTCCTGCCGGGATGGGGGCACTGGCAACCGTTATCTGTCTGTCCCGGGCCGTGAACCTGCTGTTCGAAAGACATTACTCTCTCGCCTTCCATGGAATAATCGGAATCGTCATTGCGGCTACCGTAATGATCATTCCCTTTGACAGCTTTTTCGCTTCTGCCGCCTCCTGCCTGACCAACGTGTTCTTTCTGGCAGCAGGAATTGCTGCGGCGGTTTTACTGGACAGATTCAACAGCAGTGTCCCCAGGGAGCAGGGCTGATGGGCACAGGGTCGTGACACAGTTATTCCAGCTCCGCGATCTCATGGTACAGATCCGCATATCTGCCTCCCAGAGCCAGCAATTCCTCATGATTTCCACGTTCCACGATCCGCCCCTTCTCCAGCACCATAATGGCATTGCACTTGCGAACCGTAGAAAGCCTATGGGCAATCACAAAGGTCGTCCTGTTTTCCATCAGTGCATCCATCCCCTCTTCAATCTGCTTCTCCGTCCTGGTATCTACTGAGCTGGTTGCTTCATCCAGGATCAGGATAGGTGCCTGGCTGATGGCGGCGCGTGCAATATTCAGAAGCTGTCTCTGTCCCTGGGATAAATTGGCACCGTCATTTTCCAGCATGGTATCATATCCCTTTTCCAGCTGCATGATGAAGGAATGTGCCGATGCCGCCATGGCTGCCGCCTCAACCTCCTCATCCTCAGCCTCAGGCCGCCCATATCGGATATTTTCCCTTACTTTTCGATATCCTTTCAGATGATAAACAGAAAAAGCTGACAGAGTTATTCTATACTAACTCCATCAGCTTTTGCAAGAATTTACTTTTATTTTACCGGAACAGCCTTTTTCAGGCAGATGTGCCTGATCAGCCCGCCATACTTCTCCCTTGTAGCCACATGCCGATAACCATTTCTCTCCAGGCAGATACGGCTGGCAGGATTGTCAGGGGATACCGTGGCCATAAAATAACTGTATACCGACTTATCAATCAGCTCCTCTGCATATCTCAGCATTTTCTCCTGCAGATGATTTCCTCTGTATGCAGGCAGCACCACAGCAGATTCCATGTGAACCACCTTCCCAAGCTCAGCAAGAGGAAGCCCTATATCATA